>JASDTB010000051.1:0-21734 GCA_041441455.1 Bacteroidales bacterium | reverse complement strand
GTCATATATGCTACGATAACTTCAAGTAGAGAGATAGCAGATGTAATTGCTGCAACCAACAAGATTATAAAAAATATAATTGATAGAATATTCCCAAAAGGAAGTTGAGCAAAAATTTGCGGTAAGGTTATAAAAACTAAGCTTGGTCCTTCACTAGGCGATATCCCAAAAGCAAATACTGCAGGCATTACAGCTAATCCAGCAAGAATTGCAAAGCCAGTATCAGCAAAAGCAGTCATAAGAGAAATTTTGAGGAGATTCTCTTCTTTTTTGACATAAGATCCATAAGTAATTATGCATCCCATCCCTAAACTAAGTGAAAAGAAAGCTTGACCAAGAGCCGCTAATATTGAGTCTCCTTGAAGTTTGCTAAAATCAGGATAGAGTAAAAATTTCACTCCATCAGAGGCTCCATCTAGGGTTAATGATCTTATTGCCAGTAGAAGTACTAAAACAAACAGTCCAGGCATTAATATTTTGGAATACTTTTCAATTCCATTTTTTATTCCTGCAACAACAATCATTGCAGAAAGTCCTAAAAAGATTAAGTGCTGAATTAATGGCTTAATAGGTGATGAGACAAAATCATTAAATTTTGAATTTAGTAAGTTATTATTTGATGTCAAGAAGTCCGATGAGAAGGAATTAACGATATACTCTATTGTCCAACCCCCAACAACACTGTAAAATGACATAATTGAGATAGAAGCCGCAACGCTTATTACTCCAATTAGAAGCCAAATAGATTTTGGGGCAAGTTTTTTTATCGCTCCAAATGCGTTTGATTGAGTCCTTCTTCCAATGATAAATTCGGAAAACATTATAGGAAGACAAAGTACGATTACAAACGAGAGATACATAATTATGAATGCAGCTCCTCCATTGTTACCTACAAGATAAGGGAATCGCCATAGGTTTCCTAAACCTACCGCCGAGCCAGCAACGGCTACAAGAACTCCAAAGCGGCTACCGAAGCCGTCTCTTTTATTTACCGACATAATTTAAGTTTTAAGTTATAGCAAAGATAAAAATTAGTGATAATTTTGCGTCATTATGAATAATAGAATAGTAGATCTTTTCAAAATAAAGTACCCAATCATACAGGGAGGTATGGTTTGGTGCAGTGGCTGGAGGTTAGCTTCGGCAGTGAGCAATTGTGGTGGACTTGGTCTTATAGGGGCTGGTTCAATGCATCCAGAAGTTCTTCAAGAACACATAAGAAAGTGCAAAGCAGCGACTGATAATCCATTTGGTGTGAATGTCCCTCTAATGTATCCTCAAGTTGATGTAATTATGGATATAATTGTAAAAGAGGGTGTTCCTATTGTATTTACATCTGCTGGGAATCCTAAAACTTGGACTCCGTTTTTAAAAAGTCATGGAATTAAAGTAGCTCATGTTGTTTCTAGTTCAATCTTTGCGAAAAAATGTGAAGATGCAGGAGTTGATGCTGTTGTTGCTGAGGGATTTGAAGCGGGAGGACACAATGGAAGAGAGGAGACAACAACGTTCTGCTTAATTCCAATCGTTCGTGAAGCAATAGAGATACCGCTAATAGCGGCAGGAGGTGTCTGCTCGAAAGCTTCGTACAATGCAGCATTTGCGTTGGGAGCAGAAGGGGTACAAATCGGAACAAGGTTTGCATTATGCAAAGAGAGTTCTGCTCATGAGGATTTTAAATCAAGGTGTAGAGGATTGAAAGAGGGGGAGACGAAATTGCTTTTAAAAAAATTATCGCCAACAAGATTGGTAGACAATGAATTTTCAAAGATGGTAATTGATGCAGAGAATAGAGGAGAGGGTGCTGACTATTTAAAGGAGTTACTTGGTCGAGGAAGAGCAAAAAAGGGAATTTTTGAAGGGAATCTCGATGAGGGTGAGTTGGAGATAGGTCAAATTTCTACATTAATCAGGGCAGAAGAGACGGTCTCCGATATTTTTAAGGATATTATTGGTGACTCGTTTTAAGTTGATCAAGATAATCGGCTAAAGATATATCGATACCTAATTTTTGAGCAGTCCTGTAGCTTTTAACATACAGAGATTGCTCATTTTTATAATTGTAGAGGATTGAAAGTTCTCTCGGAGAAAATCCGGAAATTATTAGAGAGCAAAATATTATATCATCTTGATTGATTTCGGGATGTCGATTTTTCAGTCTTGTAATAACCCCATCATAATTATAGTCGACCTCTTTATCAAGATTTTCTAAAAAATTATTGCGAACAGCATCTGATATAATTGCCTCTTTAATCTTAGTACTTAGATCTGGATGATTCTGGTATTTTTTTGAAGTCTTTATTATAGTCCTTATCATGTCAAGTCTGCTAGATAGTGCTTTAATAGATATCTGCTCTCTCTTTTCATTAAATTGCTGATTATAAGTTAGTATTTTCCGGGCATGTCTTATTTTGTTATAATAATACATAACGCCAAAAAAGATAACAGATATTGAGAAGCCAATTATTGTATACCATCTCATTTTAATTCTATTATTTTCTTGTTGTAGTAAAGAGTTGTTATACCTAGCCTCTATCTCCTCAATATTTTTTCTTACTTCACTAACTCTTTGTTGCTCTTTTGCCAACAAATATTGTTCGAAATAATGTAAAGCTTCTGGATAATTACCATCTAACTCATAGTTTGAAGACTTTTTTAATAGAAACTCAGGAGAGCCAGGCACTATCTTTTTTGAATTTGAACGCTTTAAATTCGGAATTGCAAGTGTCGAATCTGGCCCTGAATAAAAATTATTCAATTTTCGATATAATATTCGCGTAATATCTTTATATGCTAATAAATTATAAGTGTAAGGAGTAATTGGAAGGTGAATATTAATAAAGTATTCAGCAAAATCTCGATTATAATTTTTTAACGCATTTTCTAATGCTAAGACAAGGTATTTTTTGCAACTATCTGTTTCCTCAATTGAAGCATAGTAAATTCCTTTGGATAACATTTCTTTTATTGAAACGGAAATGGAGTCTATTTTATCTTTAAAAATTGATTCAATTTTTTTATTTATACTTGAAATAACAATTATTCGTTTATTAAGTAAAGAAATTTCTGCATCAAATTGATTTATAAGATTATCGTTGTAATTAATACACAAACTTACTCCCTTATAAAGATAGATCAGAGCTAGGCTATCATTTCCAAATTTTCTAAGATATTTTGAGTATGATAATAGAAATGGAATAGAATGTTTTGGATTTGAAGATAGGATCGTCTTAATTTTTGAACTATCGATGTGAATAATATTCTTTAGCCGAAGCTCTGATGATACTTCGACTAAACATAAATAGTAGCCGGCTAATTCTGATGGATTAAGGTTTGATATTGGTATGTTTTCTATAATTGATAATGAACTATCTGGAATATTTTTAGAAATCTCAAGTGCATTATCGATTTTCGACTGATAATTACATCCACTGACAATCATTAATAGAATGAATATTTTTTTAAAGACTCTCATTTTTTTTAGATTTTTCAATTAATAAAGTCTTTAATTCAAAAAGAAAAGTTGGGAGATTTTTTTCAGTATTGAGCTTAAAACAAATTCTTTTCGATTTCATGTAATATCCTGATTCGGACTGATAATCATAGAGTACGGATATCTCTTCTGCAGAAAATTCAGTTATAATAAATCCACAAAATGCTAAATCGTTGAAGCTTAAATTTGGATAATTTATTTTTAGGAAGTCAATAATTCCAAAATTTGACTTATTTACCAATTTTAGAAAATTATTTAGCACATCTTCACCAAAAGAGTTAATGGTTAGTGTTTCAAATATTTTTTTATTAAAGCTTTTGGTTTCTCCATATAAAAAAAGTAAATTTAACACTGTTCTAATTAATTCAAGTCTGCTCTTAAGAAGATCCCGAAATAACATTATGTTATCCTCTTTTTGTTTAATATTAAAATTGTAAAGATCTCTTTTTACTTTCCAAAAATAATACAGGGATAAAAATATAATTAGACTCAATAAGACAATAAAAAGTAAAAGCTTTATAGTATTTTGTTTTAGTTGTTCTTTTTTTAACTTATTTAGTTCAGTATTGAATATCTCCTCACTCTCCTTTAGATAATTGTTTGTATTAATATTTTCTATTGAATCTTTATAGTTTGAATATATTTTTAAAGCATTTAGAGCATCTTTATAATCCCTCTTTTCTTTATACAGGTTGTAAAGAGACTTATAGTTTTCATAATTGAATAATTTTTTTGAACTTATTGATCTTTGTATGTCCTCTATTGACATTGTCAAAGTATCTCTTATTTTTATCTTTACTATGAAATCAGAAAAATCTTTTAACGGAATAGTAACTCGAAATTCGGGAGAGATTTTTCTAAGTGATTGTTGTGCGCCAGCTAAGTCATTGATAGATGATAATATTTTGGTCTTTATAAAGTATGACTTATCAATAGTCTGTTTATCAAAAATCTGCTCGGCAAATCGAATTGATTTTTCAATATAAAGTAGCGCAGAATCTGGATGATTCATTTTAAACAATGCTTCTGCTAAGCTATTATAAATTTTCCCCTTGGTTCTTATAACTAAATTTTTAGAATCACACAGAGCTATTGCCTCCTTATACTTTTTAATAGCCTCTTCATATAAAAGATTATCTAAATATATGTTTCCAGAAAAATATAGAGCCTTAATATGAAACAGATTGTAATCTGCACGTTTTGAGAGTTCTATTGTTTCAAGAAAAGTAATAAGTGATTTTCTATAATCTCCTTTAGAATAAAGAATTAAGCCTTGAAGATATGTGCTTATAATGACATATTCTCTGTGACTGGTCTTTTCAAAATAGTTGTGAAGTATTTCTAATTGTTTTTCGTCTGGGATGACTCTTTTATAATCAGCTAAATAAAGAGATTTTGACAATGAGTAGAGATTAATAGAATATAGAGAGGATAATGAAGAGCTATCAATTGCCTGAAATTTTGATTCTACAGCATATGGTCTTAACTCTAATTCATCAATAAAAGAGACCATTTCATCATTTTTCCTGTCTAAGTAGGTACATGATGAAAATAGGAGAGAAATAAATATGATCCTCCAAATATTCACTAGTTTACACGATCTAGAACGATAAATGAAAACGGATGTTCGAATGAAACACCTCTGGAATGGTCTTCTCGAAAGACCTCTCTCCATTGGCTCATATCTAATTCAGGAAAAAATGTATCGGCATCAGGAATATTAACATCAACTATTGTCAAAAAAATTCTTTGAACTAAGCTAATAGATTGTTTATAGATCTCTCCTCCACCAATAATAAAAACCTCCTCATTTGAAGAACAACTGCCTAAAGCCTGATCAATAGATCTAAAAATTTCAATTCCCTCTATTTCATTCATAGTTTTAGAAACAACGACATTCCTCCTTCCCGGAAGAGGCTTACCTATCGATTCAAAAGTTTTCCTTCCCATGACAACCGTAGCACCAAGTGTGGTTTTCTTGAAATAGACAAGATCTTCTTTAATATGCCATAGAAGATTATTGTTTTTTCCTATAGCATTGTTTTTTGCAACGGCAACTATAATATTCATCACGATTTTTTAAGATTAAATAGCAATTGGGGCTTTAATTGCAGGATCAGGATTGTATCCTGTCAGTGAAAAATCCTCGTACTTAAAGTCTAAAATATTCTTTACATTAGGATTAATTAACATTTTAGGCAAAACCTTAGGCTTCCTTGAAAGCTGTAAATCCACCTGTTCTAAATGGTTGGTATAGATGTGAGCATCTCCAAGAGTATGAATAAATTCGCCCGCCTCATAACCACAAACTTGGGCAATCATCATCGTGAAAAGCGCATATGAGGCAATATTGAAAGGTACCCCTAAAAAGACGTCTGCACTCCTTTGATAAAGCTGGCAAGATAATTTTCCGTCAGCAACATAAAACTGGAAAAGCGCATGGCAAGGAGGTAGGGCCATCTTATTTAAATCACCCACATTCCATGCAGAAATAATATGTCTTCTTGAGTCCGGATTTTTTTTAAGACCCTCAATCAATTCAGATAATTGATCAATAACTCTACCATCAGAAGAGTGCCACGATCTCCATTGTTTTCCATAGACTGGACCTAACTCACCATCTTCGTTAGCCCACTCATCCCAAATCGTTACTCCGTTATCATTGAGGTATTTGATATTTGTATCACCATTTATGAACCATAGTAGCTCATGAATGATTGACTTCATATGAACCTTTTTAGTTGTTAACAGAGGAAATCCATCAGAAAGATTAAACCTCATTTGATATCCAAAAACACTGATAGTTCCAGTACCAGTCCTGTCACTTTTAACAAGTCCAGTATCTTTTATATGCTGTAAAAGAGAGAGATAAGTCTGCATTTTGTATAAATATAAGCTTTCGTTATTTAACTAAAACTACATCCGCAAATATAGTTATCTTTGCACTATAAACATATACATCAGAATACGTATGAATAGGTTTTTTATAATTGCCTCACTGATACTTGCCGGAATTATACTCTCTAGTTGCGGAAAAGTTATGATGACTGGAAGAAAACAGTTTTTGCTTTTTTCGGATGAACAGATAATGTCTCTTAGCGACCAGTCATATAATCAGTTTAAAGCAGAAATGAAGTTCTCTCAAAATAAAAAATATCATGAATCTGTTAATAAAGTTGGTAAGAGAATGACAGATGCTGTTTATGCATATATGAAAGAGAGAGGATTAGAGGCAGAGTATAAAAAATTTAACTGGCAATTTTCTGTCGCAGACAATGATCAAGTTAATGCATTTTGTTTACCTAATGGAAAGATTGTATTCTATGAAGGAATCTTTAAATACACCGACACACCAGACAAAATTGCAGTTGTGATGGGTCACGAAATAGCCCATGCAATAGCAAAACATGGGAATGAAAGAATGAGTCAAGAGGCGTTGGTTGGAACAGCTGGAAGCATTGTTTCACAAATGATAGGAGGCGAAAACCAACAAAGAAACCAAGCAATCTTTAACATAGCATTCAATGTAGGTGCAAGGGTCGGAATACTACTCCCTTATTCAAGAAAACACGAATACGAAGCAGATAAAATAGGAGTAATTATTATGGCTTTAGCTGGATATAATATCAATTCTGCCCCACTTTTTTGGGAAGCAATGATGCAAAAAGGAGGAGCAAAATCTGAATTTTTAAGTACTCACCCTTCTGACCAAAACAGGATAGTTAAAATCAAAGAAATACTACCTGAAATAGAGAAAACTTATAAAAAGAAATAAAAATATTAATTTTGGACTTTAATTAACACAAAGAATATGTACAGATCACACACTTGCGGAGAACTGCGAATTGGAAATGCAGGCGAAAGAGTAAAACTTGCCGGATGGGTTCAGAAGATTAGAAAAATGGGCGGAATGACCTTCATAGATCTAAGGGACCGATATGGAATCACGCAATTGGTTGTAGACGATGGAGCATCCCATGAACTAAATATAGTTGCAGAATCGCTTGGAAGAGAGTATGTTATACAAGCGGAGGGAGTTGTAGTTGAGAGAGCTGCAAAGAACAATAAAATTGCCACAGGCGAGATTGAGATTAAACTACAGTCTGTAAATGTATTAAATAAAGCTCAGACACCTCCTTTCACAATAGAAGACGATACTGACGGAGGTGAAGATATTAGAGCAAAATTCAGATACTTGGATCTACGCAGAAATCCACTAAAAAGAGCTTTAGAACTCAGACATAGAATGGCAAGAGAGGTCAGAACATATCTCGATAGCATAGGCTTTATGGAGATTGAGACACCTGTTTTGATTAGCTCTACTCCAGAAGGAGCAAGAGACTTTGTTGTTCCATCAAGAATGAACCCAGGAGAGTTCTATGCATTACCACAAAGTCCACAACAGTTCAAACAACTATTGATGGTTGCCGGATACGATAGATATTTTCAAATTGTAAGATGCTTTAGAGACGAAGACCTTAGAGCAGACAGACAACCAGAATTTACACAAATAGACTGTGAAATGTCATTCGTTGAAAGAGAAGACATCTTGTCAACATTTGAAGGAATGTGCAAAGCTCTATTCAAGAATGTATTAAAGATAGATATCAATTGGGCATTTCCAAGAATGTCTTATGCAGATGCAATGAACTTATATGGTTCCGACAAACCAGATATCAGGTTTGAAATGAAGTTGACTGAGATAACAGACTTAGTAAAAGGCAAGAATTTCTCAGTTTTCGATTCTGTAGATTATATCGGAGGAATATGTGTGCCAGAAGCTTCTGAATACACCAGAAAGCAGATTGACGAACTAACTGAGTGGGTAAAACGACCACAAATCGGAGCAAAAGGGTTAGTCTATATAAGAGTTTCAAAAGATGGATTAAAATCATCAGTTGATAAATTTTATACAGCCGAAGATTTAAAACAAATTGCAGACAGATCAAATGCTAAAGAGGGAGACCTAATTCTGATATTAGCAGGAGCAAAAAAGAAGACTCAAGAGGCCTTAGGAGTACTTCGTATAGAGATGGGAAACAGACTAGGATTGAGAAAAAAAGAGGAGTTTGCTCCACTTTGGGTATGCGATTTCCCTCTATTGGAGTGGGACGAAGAGACAGAGCGTTTCTACGCAATGCACCACCCATTCACCTCTCCAAAACCAGAGGATATGGAGAAGTTCTTCAGTAATAATAAAGAAGAGCTAGCATCAGTTTGTGCAAATGCATACGATTTTGTACTAAATGGAACAGAAATCGGAGGTGGATCAATTAGAATACATGATTCAAATGTTCAAAAGAGAATGTTTGAAGTGCTTGGTTTCTCAGAGGAGTCTGCTCAAAGAAAATTTGGTTTCATTATCAATGCATTCAAATATGGAGCGCCTCCTCATGGTGGAATCGCATTTGGATTCGACCGCTTCTGTGCTCTATTTGGAGGACAAGAGACAATCAGAGATTATATTGCATTCCCTAAAAATAATTCAGGAAGAGATGTAATGCTTGACGCTCCGTCTCCAATAGATAGATCACAAATGGATGAACTCTTCTTACAGAGCACATATATTCCAAAACAAGACTAAAAATGAATATTCAGCAATTAGAGTACATAGTTGCAGTAGACAGATATAAGCATTTTGCTAAAGCTGCATTATCATGCGGAGTAACTCAACCAACTCTTTCTATGATGGTTCAAAGACTAGAGGAAGAGTTGGGAGTTGAGATTTTCGACAGGACAAAGTCTCCAGTTGCAACAAATCCGATAGGTGAGCAGATAATTGCTCAAGCAAAAGTTATCTTATTCAATGTAAGTCAGCTAAAAGAGATCTCGTCAAGTAACAAAGAGAGCGTCTCTGGAGAGTTGAAGATGGGGATTATTCCTACAATAGCACCATATCTATTACCAAAATTATTTACTGAATTTAGAGAGAACCTCCCCGATCTTAAATGCAAAGTATCGGAGATGAGAACCGCAACAATAATAGAAAAACTGAAAAGTGCAGATATTGATATTGCAATCTTGTCCACTCCTTTAGATGAGCCATCAATCTTAGAAATCCCTGTTTATTATGAAAAGTTCTTGATCTATGTCTCTCCAGGAGAAGAGCTTTTCAAAAAAGATAAAATATCAGAAAATGATTTGAAACCTCAGAGCATGTGGATTCTTCAAGAAGGCCACTGCTTCAGAACTCAAATTTTAAATATCTGCCATCAAGACACAGGGGCGATGCAACAATATGAAGCAGGAAGCATTGAGACACTAATCAACGTTGTTGATCAAAATGGAGGTTACACTTTGATTCCAGAATTACATGTTGCAAGTTTATCTGAAAAGCAGAAGAAAAACATAAGAGAGTTTTCTGGATACGAGCCAAGACGCGAAATTTCTATTGTCTTTCGTCAAGACTTTGTAAAAGAGCGACTTTTAAACGAAATCGTAGCATCTATTAAAGAGATTATTCCTAAGCAGATGATTGACCAAAGACTTTCCAAATTTAGGGTAAAACTGTAAAATGGGACTTCTTTTAACATATCTATTTCTCGCACTATCAGTGTCATTTCTATGTTCAGTAATGGAAGCGGTATTGCTTTCTATGCCAACTTCATATGTCAATATGAGGATTAGTCAAGGAGACAAATCAGCAATATTGATGAAAAGGCTGAAAGAGAATATTGACAAACCGATTTCTGCGATACTATCATTAAACACAATTTCTCACACTATAGGTGCTGCAGGAGTTGGAGCTGAGGCTACTGATCTTTTTGGAGATGCCTATTTTGGGCTTATCTCTGCAGGATTAACGATATTGATATTAGTGTTTTCTGAGATCTTACCAAAATCAGTTGGTGCTCACTATTGGAAATCATTAGGAGGAATATCTGCCAGAATTATACAAGGAATGATTTATGTAACATATCCATTAGTTATTATTTCTGAGCAGATAACTAAAATAATTTCTTCTAAAAATGAAAAAGAACACACAGTAAGCCGCGAAGAGGTTTCTGTGATGGTAGACATTGGAACAGAGGAGGGAATCTTTAAGACTACTGAAAATAAAATCATTCAAAACCTTATTAAACTTAGATCTGTTAAAGCCGAAGATGTGATGACGCCTAGAGTTGTTGTTGCAACAGCATCAGAAGAGATGACGGTAAGAGAGTTTTATGAAAACAAAAAATTTTTGCACTACTCAAGAATCCCTGTCTATCTAGAGACATCAGATAATATGACTGGCTTTGTGCATCGACACGAGGTTATGGAGTGCATGGCGAATGATAAATTTGATTTAAAGATTAAAGAGCTTAAGAAACCATTAGTTGTAGTTCCAAATTTTCAGCCATTGACAACATTATGGGAAAAACTCCTTACAGAAAAGGCCCATATTGCCGAAGTTGTAGATGAATATGGAGGTTTCGAAGGTATAGTAACCCTCGAAGATATTATAGAGACAATCTTAGGGTTAGAGATCATAGATGAGCGGGATGTAGTAGCAGATATGCAACAATACGCCAGAGAAAGATGGAGAGAGAGAAAAGATAAGTATAAACATTTATAGACAAAATATTATGAGTCTGGAGTTAAAAATTAACAACGATATTAAAGAGGCGATGCTTGCCAAAGAGAAGACACGCCTTGAATCATTGAGAGCCATAAAAGCAGCAATACTTCTTGCAAAAACATCAGAAGGATCTTCACATGAAATATCAGATAATGATGTATTAAAGATTATCCAAAAGCTTGTGAAGCAAAGAAAAGAGACTGCCGAAATCTACAAACAACAAAATAGACCTGAATTAGCGGAGAATGAATTAACAGAGGCAGGTTTTATGGAAATATATCTGCCTAAGCAAATGACTCAGGAAGAGTTAGAGCAAGTGCTAAGGCAGATTATGGAAAAGGTGGGAGCAACAAAGCCTTCCGATATGGGAAAGGTTATGGGAGTCGCCACCAAAGAGTTGTCTGGTAAAGCCGATGGTCGAGTAATCTCAGAGACTGTAAAGAGACTACTTAATTAAAGGCTGTCAATTTTATTTACGAGGTTTTCTGCAATTTGGCGGAAAGCCTCGCTATCTTTTCTGTCTAATAGAGCAACAGGCAATCCTTCATCACCACTCTCTCTTATGCTTTGTACGATAGGGATTTGTCCTAAAAGAGGAAGCTTAAAGTGTTCTGCCATTTTTTTGCAACCATCTTTGCCGAAAATATAATACTTGTTTTCAGGAAGTTCTTCCGGAGTAAACCATGACATATTTTCTACAAGTCCCAAAATAGGTTTGTTAATGTCTTTGTTTCTAAACATATTCACTCCCTTTTCAACATCAGCAAGCGCAACAGCCTGAGGAGTACTTACTACTACAGCACCTGTGAGAGGAATATCATGAACAAGACTAATATGGATATCACCTGTTCCTGGAGGAAGGTCGAGAAGTAAAAAGTCAAGCTCACCCCATTTTACTTGCAAAATCATCTGTTTTAAAGCATTACAAGCCATTGGTCCTCTCCAGATAAGAGGCTGGTCTGGTTTTGCAAAATAACCTATAGACATCCACTTCACCCCAAATTTTTCTGCAGGGACAATAATTTCCTTTCCTGAAGAGTCGTCAACAGTTGGCATGAAATCTTCTGTTCCTGTCATTTTAGGGACAGATGGCCCATAAACATCAGCATCAGCAAGACCGACTCTATAACCAGCCTTAGCTAGAGCTACAGCTAAATTTACAGAGACCGTAGATTTTCCAACTCCACCTTTACCAGAAGCAACCGCAATAATATGCGAAACACTCTCAATTTGTTCTAGACCTAACTCAAGTCCAACTCTCTTCTCAATCTTTCTCTCTCTGACAAGCTCCATTATAACAACTCTGGAAACTTCAGGAAATTTTTCTAGCAAAGCCTTTTCACAGCTTTTTTTAATGCTCCCCGACAGGGCATCCGGACCGGTAAAAACTAATTTAAACTTGATTTTATTCTCTTCAATTTTGACATCTTCGACCATTCCAAGATCGACAATGCTCTTATCTTTAGCTGGATGAATAATTCCAGATAGAACTTCTAATATATTCTCTTTTGTCATACTCGAATTTTTAAAATAACATCATGCAAAGTTAGTGCTAAACATAAAAAAACTGGCAAATGTTGCTCATTTGCCAGTTGATTTAAATATAAAATAGACTATTTTACAATCTTCATCTCTTTTAGAAGATGACCAGCACCTCCAAATTTCTCCATGATGAACAATGTATATCTGATATCAACATTTATACATCTTTGTAGATTTGGTTCAAAGATGATATCCCCACTCATTGCCTCCCAGTTACCATCAAAAGCAGTTCCAATAAGCTCGCCATTTGCGTTTATAACTGGACTACCAGAATTACCACCAGTAATGTCATTATTAGTTATGAATGCAAGAGGCATTTTACCATTAGGAAGAGCATACTGTCCAAAATCCTTTTTGTTGTATAGTTCTTTAAGTTTTTCAGGAACTACAAATTCCCAATTATTTGGATCCTCTTTTTCCATAACGCCATCTAATGTTGTAATATAGTCAAATAGAACAGCATCTTTTGGAGAGTAGTTAAGTACCTTGCCATAAGTCATACGCATTGTAGAGTTTGCATCTGGATAGATTGGGTTTCCTTTTCTCATTTCAAGTAAACCAGCAATGTAAGCCTTTTGTCCTTCACTATATATCGCACCCCATTTAGATAGTTCAGACATCAAAGATGGAAGCATCTGGTTAAAATTAACGCCAGCGTAAAGTGCTGGATCAGTCATCAATTTCTTAGGATCTTCTTTCAATGCAGTTTGAATCGACTCATAAGAGGCAAATACAGTTTTATTGAACATGTCATCAACAAAAGCATCAATATCACCATTGAAATCTTTGTCAATTTTAGCATATACCGATGGAAGTTTATCTGAGCTCACTTTTTCTTTAAATAGCTTCAGCATAGCTTTTGCTACCTTTTTGTCAGTAGAAGGAGAATAATTAACAAAGAAGTTTTTCACTCTGGCTTCAACAGCTTTAGCTTTAGCATTTCCTGCTTCGATATCACCTTTCATATAAGATGAAACAGCATCGGCATAGTGAGAAGCAACTGCTGTAACCTCTATGTTTAATAAAGTCTCAGTTAAATATTTATAAAGATATTGTGCAGACGCACGACCCTCAACAGCACTCTTAATGTTCTCAAGAGCTTTTCCATACTTTTCTACCCTAGAAGCATCTTTATTTACCCATTCAGTAAAATTTTTCTCCTCTTGAGCTCTTCTCTCCATAACTTTCAATTTCTTGAAAGTCTCATTCATTCCAATAGCCTTCTTCCAGAAGTTAGATGAACCAGCATACTTACTAGCATACTGAAGTCTAACTTTAGGATCAGCAAGCATATCCTTCATCAATACATCTTGTCTGACACCTCTTGCAAGGATAGAGACAGCATTACTGATTTCACTAGTCTCTTTTACTTCATAAGAAGTCATAAAACGACTAGTTCTTCCAGGATATCCCATTACCATTGCAAAATCATTTTGCTTTATGCCTTTAAGAGAGATTGTGAAGAATTTTTTAGGTTTGTAAGGAACATTGTCTTTTGAGTAATCAGCAGGATTGTTGTCTTTGCCTGCGTATACTCTAAACATAGAGAAGTCACCTGTATGGCGTGGCCACATCCAGTTATCAGTATCAGCTCCAAATTTACCAATTGATGAAGGGGGAGCTCCTACAAAACGGATATCAGTATAAGTTTTGTTTACTACTAGATAATAAGCGTTACCTCCGTAAACAGGAACAACCTTTGCATTAAGAAATTTGTTTCCAGCAATTGCTTTTGCAGCAATCTCCTCTGTAGTCTTTTTGATAGTAGCCGAAATTTCTGCCCTATCAGTTTTTCCAACAAGTGCTGCATTTACCTGATCAGTAACATCTGTAAAACTCTCTAAGAAAGTAACTGTTAAACCCTGAGCTGGAAGTTCTTGTTCTCTAGTCATTGCCCAGTAACCATTCTGAAGATAATCATGCTCAACAGAACTTAGTTTTTGAATTGCACCATAGCCACAGTGGTGATTTGTAAGAAGAAGACCCTCTCCAGATATAATCTCTCCAGTACAACCACCGCCAAAATGTACGACAGCGTCCTTTAAACTTGATGAATTAATGTTATAAATCTCTTTTGGAGTTAGCTTGAATCCCAATTCTGTGAGTTTCTTGCTATTAAATTTTTCAATCAGAGGAAGTAGCCACATTCCCTCGTCAGCGAGAGCGGGCATAACCGTGATATAAAATTCGATAAAAAGTTCAGATAATTTTTTTGTCATAGAGTTTGAGTTTTTTTCTAATTTTAACAAAAATAGTAAAAAATGGTTTCTAACATCAAGATACTTGTTTGCCCAGATAAGTTCAAAGGCGCCCTTGATGCCGTATCTATATCAGACACAATAGAAGAGGAATTGTTAAAGATAAATCCATCTTTTATTGTAAAAAAAATGCCAATGGCAGACGGAGGAGATGGGACAATAGATATATTACAAAAGATTAGTGGAGGGGATAAAATTTATTGTAGAGTTTTTGACCCACTCTTTAGAGAGATAGAGACATATTATTTATCAAATGGAGACTCGGCCTATATTGAAATGGCAAAAACAACAGGTCTCTCCTTACTTACCCCAAATGAATACAATCCCGCTGTTACATCAAGCTATGGCTTGGGACAAATAATCAGACAAGCATATAACAACGGACATAAAAAAATATATATCTGCGTAGGCGGAAGTGCAACAAATGATGGCGGGTGTGGAGCCTTGTCTGCATTAGGAGTCCTCTTTAGAAATGAAAACGGAGAGATTTTATCACCTCAACAAACAGTGCTGAAGGATATCCATCAAATCGACAGAATAGAAGAGAGTTACCAAGATGCCAAGTTCTATTTGGTAAATGACGTAGATAATCCATTATATGGAGAGAATGGGGCAACATACATTTACTCTCCGCAAAAGGGGGCAGATTTTGCATTAATGGCCACTATGGAGAAGCAGATGATTAGCTATTCAAAAGTTATTTCCGACTTTCTGGGAGACGACAAGTCTCATCAAAATGGAGCTGGAGCGGCAGGAGGTGTTGGATATGCGATGCTCTCATTTTTAAATGCCGAACAAATTAATGGTTGGAAACTGATCTCAGATATTTCAGGTGTTAGCAAAGAAATTGATAAATTTAATCTAATTATTACAGGAGAGGGTTCATTTGATAAGCAATCACTAAGTGGCAAGGTCTTTTCTGGAGTGACAAGATTGACAAATGGAAATATTCCTATTTGGATTATATGCGGCAAGATTGACTACGATATAACTAACTTGATTAAATATAATGTTGTTAAAATAGATGTTTTGTCTGATTTGGAAGCGACAGAAAATGAGTCAATTAAAAATACAAGAGAAAATTTGAAAAAAATTTTACAAAAATCTGCAACCTTTTTACTCAACATTCCGTCTAACGACAAAACAAACTAAAAACATAAAATCATGGAAGAGACAATTGGACTATTTGCTGTAATATCCCCATTCATAACAGCGGTGATTATTTTGTTAATTATATTCATAACAAAATATTTAAGGGATAAATCAAGAAACGAAGTAGTAGCTAAAGCCCTTGAGATGGGTAAAGAACTACCAGTAGAATTTTTCGCTACTCCAGAATCTAAAAAAAATGAAGATCCACTAAGAAGTGCATTGATCTCAATCGGAGTCGGCATAGGATTGTTTATTGCACTCTATTTCTTCTTCGACAATTTCAAATTTGCTGCATTCGGATGTATTCCATTTTTCATCGGAATAGGACAATTAATAGCTTACTTCATAAATAAAAATAAAGAAATCAAAGGTGAATAGAGCTGCATTTGATCAGTTAGTTAGAACCAATCAGGAGCCGCTGAGGCGGTTCCTGTTGAATCTTTGTAACGGCAACAGTTCTTTGAGTGATGATTTAGCGCAAGAGACATTTATTAAGGCATATCTAAACATTGGTAGTTTTAATGGATTTTCAAAATTTTCGACTTGGTTGTTTAGAATTGGCTACAACTGCTATTGCGATCACCTCAGACAAACTCAAAAGGCAATAAATATTGAGATTAATGAAAAAAATGCAGGATTTGCAGAGGGTTCAGGCCATGGAGGAAATCATGAATTATATTTAGCCCTATCGAAGTTGAAAGAGGTAGAAAAACATGTAATTTTGCTTTTTTATATGGAGGATAAGAGCATAAAAGAGATTTCAAAAATAACAGGGATGCCCGAAAATACAATAAAGTCTCACTTATCAAGAGCAAAAAGCCATCTTTCGGAACATTTAAAAAATATAGGATATGAAAGAGAATAATATAGAAGAGTTCTTCAAAAAACATAAGCAGACGATTGCCGATGATGGTTTCTCTGCAAGACTATCCGCAGTGCTTGATTGTACCCCTCAACCTATAATTAAGGAACAAAACAATACATGGATAGTTGTATTAATATCTACACTTGTTGGCTTTATAGCTTTTGCAATTATGGGTGGATATCAAATCTTTATAGAAGGAATGATATCTGCAAGTAAATCACTAGCTACCCTTTCGAATTTTACTCCTGAAGCTGTTCTTTCAATTGTGTTCTCAATGCTTCTGCTAGCAGGTTTGGGAAGATATGCGATAAAGAATAGTTAGTAAAGGGAGCTCAAATGTGTTAATTAAAATAGCTTAGGATCATCTAAAAGTCTGAAAGACAAACGATGATATGGGCTTGTTCCAACTTGGGCAATCATATCTCTGTGATACTGTGTCGGGTATCCCATATTTTTGCTCCATAAATAGTCAGGAAATTCTTCCGAGATTTTTATCATGAATTCATCTCGATAGGTTTTTGCTAGAATCGAAGCAGCTGCAATTGATGCATATTTTGCATCTCCTTTAACGATGCAAGTATGTGGAACCTCTTTATATTTGATAAATCGGTTGCCATCAACAATAATGTGGTCAAAAGGCGTTTTTAAGCGATCAAGAGCTTTATGCATACAATAAATTGATGCTCTTAAGATGTTTAAAGAGTCGATAGTATGATTGTCAATAAACTCGACAGCCCAATCAATTGCCTCCTTTTCTATAACTAAGCGAAGCCTGTCTCTCTTCTTGGCAGACAATTGCTTAGAGTCATTTAAATCTTTATCAAAAAAATCCAGTGGTAAAATTACGGCAGCTGCCACTACTGGACCAGCCAAGCAGCCTCTTCCAGCCTCGTCGCAACCAACTTCAATACAATTACTTTTTAAAAAAGATTCCAAAATTGTAACAAATTTGTTCCGAAAGATAATCAATAATTACCAGATTTGTTCTCCTTTAGAACACCAATTATCTTGTCTTTACTACCAAGTTTCACTTTAAGAGTACCAATCTCCTCATCTTTTGTAGCAATCTCAATTTGATGTAAGGTCTTTAAGTCCTTTATTTTACGGTCAAAATCCCTTTCAATCTCTTTGAGCTTAATTATCTCGTCTTCGGTGAGAGGATCGAAGCCTAATACGATCTCCTCAGGGCTGATTTTGAAAAACTCAGCAATCTGAAACAATCTTTTACTGATTAATTTAGTTTTACCAGCTTCGATATCCCTAAAAGCATTTCCAGATATACCTATTTCATTTCCACACTGTTCCTGAGTTAGGCCTCTCTCATTTCTGAGCTGCCTTATCTTTTTGCTAATATCATTTTGCTTAATCATAATTCAAATTTAGCTACGATATATATCCTCAAACAGAAGTAAAACATGGTATGAAAGCGGATAAACTTGTTATAAAGATTGAAAATCGTAGATAAATGCTCAAAATATAGAGATGAAGTGCAATAAACGCAAGAAAAACATTGATTATATAATGAAGAATTAATGATTGTTAATAATCTTCGGCTCCCAGCATTTATATTGGACTTTATAAAAAAAATTTCTAATTTTGAATAAATTAATAAACAATGTAAGTAACCATTTAAAACTAAACAACTTAAATATGAAAGTCTACCCTACGCAAAACATCCGTAATGTAGTCCTGCTCGGAAGCCCTAAATCGGGAAAAACAACTTTGGTGGAGACTATGATGTATGAAGGAAAAGTTATCGATAGAAGAGGTTCCGTCGAAGCTAAGAATACAGTAAGTGATAATACTGAAATTGAACAGATTTATCAACGTTCGATTTACCCATCGTTACTATATACAGAGTTTATGGAAAATAAACTCAACATAATAGATACACCGGGTTCGGATGATTTCGTTGGAGGAGTAATATCTGCTTTTAAAGTAGCAGATGCTGGAGTATTAATTGTTAATGCACAACAAGGCGTTGAAGTTGGTACCGAAATTTTTGCAAGATATGCTGACAAGCACTCTAAGCCACTAATCGTTGGTGTAAACCAATTAGACCATGAAAAGGCTAATTGGGAAACTTCAATTGAAGCTTTGAAACAATCATTTGGTAAAAAAATCGTATTAATTCAATTCCCAATTGAAGTTGGACCTGGATTTAACGCATTTGTTGATGTCATCAAGATGAAAATGTACACTTTCAAAGATGACAATGGTACAAGAGAAGAGCACGAAATACCTGCAGAACATAGAGATCAAGCCGAAGAGCTACATCAAATCCTTGCAGAAATGGCTGCTGAAAATGACGAAAATTTGATGGAAATCTTTTTCGATAAAGGAGTTTTAACAGACGACGAAGTAAGAAAAGGCTTAAGGATTGGACTTTCTAAGTGTGATATTATGCCGGTGTTCTGCCTTTCGGCTAAAAAAGACATCGGAGTTAAGAGACTTATGGAGTTTATTATCAATGTTGCTCCAACTCCTGATATGACTATTCAAAAACTTAAAGATGGCACAGTTATACCATGTGATGTTAATGGTCAAACATCAATCTTTATATATAAAACAGCTTTAGAGCAACATCTTGGTGAGGTTTCATTCTTCAGAGTTATGTCTGGAAAATTAGCAGAAGGAGCAGATGTTGTAAATCCAGAAAACGGATCAAAAGAGAGAATCTCTACAATCTATGCTGTTGCTGGAAAGAAAAAAGAGAAACTTACAGAAATAGTTGCTGGTGATATAGGATGTACTGTAAAATTGAAGAGCGTTAAAACAAACCAGACACTTAATGCTGGTTCGAAAGAGTGGGCATTTGAGCCAATTGTATTCCCTCCTTCAAAATTCAGAACAGCAATCAAAGCTAAAGTAGAAAAAGATGAGGAGAAATTAGGTGAGATTCTAAATAAAGCAAATGCTGAGGATCCAACTATTAAGATTGAATACTCAAAAGAGTTAAAACAGACAATTTTAAGTGGACAAGGAGAGCACCATATCAATATTTTAAAGTGGCACTTAACTAATACTCATAAAATAGAGGTAGACCTATTCCCTCCAAAAATCCCTTATAGAGAGACAATTACTAAAGTTGCTATTGCCGATTACAGACATAGAAAACAATCAGGGGGTGCTGGTCAGTTTGGAGAGGTACATCTTTTGATTGAACCAATCGTTGAGGGTGTTCCTGCAAATAATAAATTTAAAGTTGAAGGAAGAGAGTTCGTTTTAAACGTAAAAGGAAAAGAGGAATTCAAGATGGATTGGGGCGGAAAATTAGAATACTACAACTGTATAGTTGGAGGAGCAATTGATGCTAGATTCATGCCTGCAATTCTAAAAGGTATCTTGGAAAAGATGGAAGAGGGACCTCTAACTGGATCTTATGCACGCGATATTAGAGTGTTTGTACATGATGGTAAGATGCACCCTGTAGATTCAAACGAAATTTCGTTTAAACTTGCTGGTAGAAATGCTTTCAAAGAGGCATTTAAGAAAGCTGGTCCAAAGATTATGGAACCTGTATACAATGTAGAGGTTTTAGTGCCAGGAGACTGTATGGGTGATGTAATGAGTGATCTTCAAAACAGAAGAGCAATGATCGAAGGAATGAGCAGTGAGAAAGGTTTTGAAGTGCTTAAAGCAAGAGTTCCTTTAGCTGAACTACATAAATATTCAACAACTCTAAGTTCACTTACCTCTGGAAGAGCTACATTTACAATGGGCTTTGCAGATTATCAACAAGTTCCTGCTGAGGTGCAAGATAAATTACTTAAAGAATACGAAGCGAAAGAAAAGGACGAATAAATTAATGATAGAAGCGCAAGAGATTAGAAAATCTTATGGAACCCTTCAAGTATTAAAAGGAATTAATTTTTCCGCAAAATCCTCGGAGGTAGTATGTATAGTTGGAGCAAGCGGGGCAGGTAAGTCCAGTTTGCTCCAAATATTAGGTACCCTTTCTGTACCTGATACTGGAAAAGTAATATTAGATGGGACAGATGTTTTCTCTTTAAAATCTGATGACTTAGCCGATTTTAGAAATAAAAAAATTGGATTTGTCTTTCAATTTCACCATCTACTTCCCGAATTCACAGCACTGGAAAACGTAATGTTGCCTGCATTGATTGCCAAGCGGGCAAAAAAGGAGGCAAAAGAGAAGTCTTTAGAATTACTGAATTATCTTGGATTAAGCGAGAGAGTTGACCATAAACCTTCTGAGCTAAGTGGAGGAGAGCAACAAAGAGTTGCTATTGCAAGAGCTCTTGTTAATAACCCTTCAATTCTGCTTGCAGACGAACCATCAGGAAACTTAGATACTGAAACAAAAAAAGATATTCATAAACTTTTTTTCGATCTAAGAGACAAATTTGGTCTGACGGTAATTATTGTTACTCATGATAATGAATTGGCAAAAATGAGTGACAGAACACTAACGATGAAAGATGGGGAGTTTCTCTTTTAAACAATTTTCAGTTTCGCAAACCAAATCATCGATGAAAGTAAACACCGATGGTGTGTTACTTGGAGCTTGGGCTAAAATTAGACCGTTAGACAAGACGATTCTCGATATTGGCACAGGAACAGGGGTCATTGCTTTAATGATGGCGCAAAGGGCCCCAGAAGCCTTTATTACAGCAGTTGAAATTGACGAAGAGTCGTCAATAGAGGCGGAAATGAATTTTAGTACTTCTAAATGGGCAAACAGACTTAAAATTGAGAACTATTCAATACAAGAATTTGCAAAGACAAATCAATCCTCAAAATTTGATTTGATCATAACAAATCCACCCTATTTTGACCAATCATTAAAATCAAATAAAGAGAGAAAAAGCATTGCTAGACATAGCGACTGTGGACTTACTT
>JASDTB010000050.1:0-3103 GCA_041441455.1 Bacteroidales bacterium | reverse complement strand
GCCTTGATATTAGAAGAATTGGTCTTCATTGAAGAAGGAATTCGTGATGTCTCCAAGTTTAAATATAAAATTTCATTCTTAACATACACTTTTACAAATTGCATTAATTCTGGAGATGTCTCAATTTGAATGCTCTCTTTGGTGTCGGAAGTTAGCTCGATATCAAATATTCCTCCAGCATCAATCCCCATAAAGGGACCTGTTTGGAATGTTTTCGCATTTTGAGACAATCCTAACACATAAATAGTTAAGGAGATGACAATTAGAAAAATTTTTCTCATATGAAGTATTTTTTGATACGATTAAAAATGGTGATAATTAAAATAAAATTATTCTGCAGGACTCCATTGTCTTTGAGCTCGTCCTAAAGAAACAAATGGAACCCCTTTATCCATTAATTGTTCAGCCTCATCATACTCCGATAACTTTTGCTGATCTTCTACCGGAAGAATGTCTTTTGTAGACGCGGTAACCTCTATTTGTGATTTCTGACCTTCTTGAGAGACCACATCTATACTATTATCATTTTTCAATAAGTAAAATGGTACTAGGAAAACAATAAACAAAACGGCAGCTGCTGCAAGGTAAACGGTAAATCTATTATTATTGTTTGCCTGATTACGTTTTTTCATAAATCGAGCCTTATGTCCTACAGGAGGTTCTTCCATAAAATCCTCTCGATTAAGCTCTATGTATTTTTTTAACTCGTCCATTTTAAAATTTGATTTATGTTTTATAATCAATTATCAATCACTATCTTTTAATATTTTGTTCCTCTAATATCTGTTGTAATCTTGCCTTACCTCTTATAAACTGAGATCTAACCGTAGATTCTTGTATACTAGTTATTTCAGCAATTTCTTGATAATCATAGCCTTCAAACAAATACAACGACAATATAGTTCTATATCCAGCAGAAAGCCCTTCTAAAGCCTTCTTTACTTTTTCTACAGTAAGATGTAGCTCTTTCTCTTTTGATGCATCGTAATTGGTATTATCTAGCATGCTCTCCTCTTTTACATGTTGCCCTAAGTTGTCAATTGATTTATTTTTTCTTAATCTATCAATTGAGGCTCTTACACAGACCTTAGTTAGCCATGCATTTCTTTGCTGGTCGTTTTCAAATTCATAATTACCAGAAAAGTATTTAATTAGAGTATCATGCATAACCTCTTCGGCATCCATTGGATCTCCAACAATTCTTAAACTAGTGTTATAGAGACGTCTATGACATTCATCATAAACTTTCTCCTCCCACTCTCTCCTACTTTTGTCACTTTTCTTAAAAAAAGTTATCATCCTCTTCTGATAGTTAAACGAAATCGGTTTTTAAATGTTGCATAAAAGTAAGAAAAAAAGTTATAATTAGAGCTAATTGCATATTTTTGCATATCGCTAACATAAACTTAATTAAACAATAACAATATGAATAATTCAATTTATAATTTTCCTGTACCTCAAAATGAACCTGTGAAGAGCTATCTTAAAGGTTCTCCGGAAAGGGAAGCTCTCGAGAATGAGCTAAAGAGACAAAGCAATATTGTGGTTGATATTCCTTTGATTATCGGAGGTAAAGAGATTAGAACTGGCAACACTGAAACCGTAGTAATGCCTCATAATCATAAACATATATTGGCTACATATCATAAAGCTGGTGAAAAAGAGATCCAAATGGCAATTGATGCATCGCTGAAAGCGCATAAGGAGTGGTCAGAAACCCCATGGACAATTAGAGCTTCTATCATGCTCAAGACTGCTGAATTGATAGCAAACAAATATAGAGCTTTATTAAATGCAGCTACTATGTTGGGACAAAGTAAAAATATTTATCAAGCAGAGATTGATTCTGCATGTGAAACAATTGATTTTTTACGATTTAATGTCTCATTTGCATCAGAAATTTATGGAACACAACCAAAATCTGCGTATAATCAATTGAATCGCATGGAATACAGAGCTTTGGAAGGATTTATTTTATCAGTTAGTCCATTTAACTTCACAGCCATTGCCTCTAATTTAAATATGTCACCTGTAATGATGGGCAATACAACTATATGGAAACCTGCGACTACAGCTCTTCTTTCAAATTACTATCTAATGCAGATTTTTATGGAGGCTGGACTTCCTGATGGTGTTGTCAACTTTGTTCCTGGCAGTGGTTCTTTGATTGGGAATGTAGCAATGAGTTCAAAAGATTTAGCAGGAATCCATTTTACTGGTTCTAATGCAACATTTAACTCTATTTGGAATATTGTTGGGGCAAAGCTTCACACTTACAAATCCTACCCTAGACTAGTTGGAGAGACTGGTGGTAAAGACTTTATCTTTGTTCACCCATCAGCAGACGCAATTGAAGTTGCGACTGCAGCATATGCTGGAGCATTTGAATATCAAGGACAAAAGTGTAGTGCCGCCTCTAGAATGTACATCCCTTCATCTTTATGGGAAAGGATAAAAAGCATTATGATAAGCATTGATAGCTCTGCAAAAATGGGAGATGTTGCAGAACCATCTAATTTTATCAATGCAGTTATCGATAAAGCATCTTTTAAGAATATTGTTTCGTATATAGAATTTGCAAAAAATTCAAATGAAGCCGAAATTGTTTTTGGAGGTACGTATGATGACTCTGTTGGCTATTTTATTAGGCCAACTTTGATTAAGACGTCAAATCCAAAATTCAAGACAATGGATGAGGAGATTTTTGGGCCTGTGCTTACAGCATATATCTATGATGATCAAGATATTGAAGAAGCTATAAAATTATGCGACAACACATCTCCATATGGTTTAACTGGGGCTGTATTTGGGAAAGACCGAATTGCCGTTTCTGATATTTGTGGTAAATTGAGTTATGCTGCAGGCAATTTCTATATCAACGACAAACCTACTGGTGCTGTGGTTGGAATGCAACCATTCGGCGGATCTAGAGGTTCGGGAACTAACGATAAAGCAGGTGGGCAATTTAATCTTATTCGTTGGGTGAGTCCGAGAACCATTAAAGAGACTTTTATCCCTTCTGTTGATATAAAATACCCTTATATGAAAGAGAAATAGAAACCGGGAACCCTAAACATAAGATTATTAACCAAAACTTACTACT
>JASDTB010000049.1:0-20432 GCA_041441455.1 Bacteroidales bacterium | reverse complement strand
TCTTAGTCGTTAAGTGAGAATCTGTAGAATGCAACAACCTTAACTTCTGGATCAACAGTTTTAAGGTATGCAGCTACTGAAATCTTACCATCCTTAACAAATGTTTGTTCTTCTAGAGTGCTCTCTTTGAAGAATTTGTTAAGTTTACCAAGAGCGATTTGTTCAACCATGTTTTCTGGTTTACCCTCTTGACGAATTTGCTCACGGTAGATTTCTAATTCTTTTTCGATTACCTCTTTAGGGCAATCACTCTTACTTACAGACACTGGGTTCATTGCTGTAACTTGCATAGCAATCTCTCTACCAACTTCATTAGAAATTGCTTTTGAGAAACCTACGATAGTAGCAAGTTTTCCATTAGTGTGAATATAAGTAGCGATATATGGAGCCTCAATCTTATTGTAGAAAGGAACAGCGTGTTTTTCACCGCTTTTTCCAGTTTGTTGAACAACAGCCTCTTCGATTGTCATTCCATTAAGATTAAGAGCTTTAAGAGCTGCAAGATCAGCAGGCATGTTAGCAAGAGCTACATCTGCGATTTCGTTTGCTAGTTTTTGGAATTCTGCATTTTTTGCAACAAAGTCAGTTTCGCAACCAAGGCAAGTTAAAATTGCATTGGTGTTGTTTTCATTGGCTTTAGCAATAACTGCACCCTCAGTAGTTTCACGATCTGCTCTTTTAGCAGCTACCAGTTTACCTTTTTCGCGGATGATTTCTTTAGCTCTTTCAAAATCGCCATTAGCTTCAACTAATGCGCTTTTGCAGTCCATCATACCGGCACCGGTCATTTGGCGAAGTTTGGCAACATCTGTTGCTTTAATTTCCATTTTGATATGAATAAAAATCGTTAATACTAGTTTTCTTGAGTTTCAGTTGCGTTTTCTTCTGCCTTTACTGGCTTGCGTGAACGCATCTTTTTATTGCTGTTATCCGCAGCATCTTTGTTTTCTGCTGGAGCGTCTTTCTCTTTCTCAAGCTTTCTTTCAGATAGACCTTCAGAAATAGCTTGGCAAATTGTATCCATGATAAGAGAGATTGATTTGGCAGCGTCATCATTTGCAGGAATCACATAATCAATCGGACCTGGATCGCAACAAGTATCAACCATTGCGATTACTGGAATATTCAGACGGTTAGCCTCTTTAACGGCATTCATCTCTTTTTGGATATCAATAACGAATAGAGCAGATGGCAGTCTGTTTAGATCTGCGATAGAACCTAAGTTCTTTTCTAGTTTTGCTCTCTGACGAGTGATTTGTAGTTTTTCGCGTTTGGCAAGTGTCTCGAAAGTACCGTCTGTCATCATCTTATCGATGGTGTTCATCTTTTTGACAGCCTTGCGGATGGTAGGGAAGTTTGTAAGCATTCCACCTGGCCAGCGCTCTGTAACGTAAGGCATATTGACTGCTTTGCATTTGTCTGCAACAATCTCTTTAGCCTGTTTTTTTGTAGCTACGAAAAGAATTTTGCGACCTGCGCGAGCAAGTTGCTTCATTACATTTGCAGCCTCATCTATCTTGATAACGGTCTTGTGCAGGTCGATAATGTGTATACCGTTCTTTTCCATGAAGATATACGGAGCCATTTTTGGATTCCACTTTCTCTTTAAGTGACCAAAGTGTACACCTGCATCAAGTAGTTCTTGGAAATTTGTTCTAGGCATTGTTTTTTGTTTTTACTAGTTTATTTTTCTCTTTTCATCAATCCCGAGTAGCGGTCTGTGCCGATCTCGATGATTTTCCGCAGAGGGACAAACTCAGGTAGCCATTTGAAGGATCCCGGTGTTTTTGATCCGCTCTGTGCAAATAATCAGCTGATAATACGATAATATAATATTAACGTTTGCTGAATTGGAAGCGTCTGCGTGCACCAGGTCTACCAGGTTTCTTTCTCTCAACCTCACGAGGGTCGCGGGTTAGAAGACCGTTAGACTTAAGGGTTGGGCGGTAATTCTCTACGTCGATTTTGCAAAGTGCGCGTGCGATAGCAAGACGCAATGCTTCTGCTTGACCTTTGATTCCACCACCATCTAGATTGACTTTAATGTCAAACTGAGCAAGTGTGTTGGTAAGTTCAAGCGGTTGTTTTACGATGTACTGTAGAGTTCCTTCAGTGAAGTAAACTTCAAGAGGACGATCGTTGATCGTAATATTACCTTTACCTGAGTTCACATAAACGCGAGCAACTGCTGATTTTCGTCTTCCAAGGGCGTTAATTACTTCCATGCTCTGTTTAAATTTCGTTTAAATTAATTTTCTTTGGTTGCTGTGCCTCGTGAGGATGTTCTGAACCTTCGTAAACGAAAAGATTTCTAAACAATTCAGCACCTAGGCGATTCTTAGGTAGCATGCCCTTCACGGCGTGCTCAACTACGGCTAGAGGTTTGCGATTTAGCAACTCTTTTGGAGAAGCGAATCTTTGTCCGCCGGGATATCCGGTGTGTCTTACATACACCTTGTCAGTCAACTTATTACCAGTAAGGCGAACTTTGTTTGCATTGATAACGATCACATTATCACCGCAGTCCACATGTGGGGTATAGTTGACTTTGTTCTTGCCACGAAGAATAAGTGCAATTCTTGAAGCAAGTCTTCCTAATACTTGATCGGTCGCATCAATAACTACCCATTCTTTGTTAACGGTAGCCTTGTTTGCCGACACGGTCTTGTAGCTCAATGTGTCCACTTTGTTGATTTTTAGATTAATACATTAATTTTGTTGCGATTTCCCCATAAAATGAGGGGCTGCAAAGATATAACTATTTTTTAAAGTGACAAAATATGAGCAATCTCATACCAGTTTTTATTGATTTCGTTATGTCGTCCGCACGCCTCATCGAAAGGGGTAAATGAGGTCAATCCATTTATCTGCCCTACCATCACTCCTGATTGTCCTTCAATCAATGCCTTAACTGCCTCATGTCCTAAAGTACTTGCTAAAACTCTGTCGTTGGCAGTAGGAGAGCCTCCTCTTTGAATATGTCCTAATGTTGTTACTCTGGTGTCGTACTCGGGCAGCCTTGATTTCACCTTCTCTGCCATCTCTGCTGCACCTCCTCCCGAGTTTCCCTCGGCAACAATCACGATTCCCGAAGTTTTGTTTTTGCGCCTTTCAGTCTCTAGATAGTCACAAAGTTTGTCTACATCTGTAGCGATTTCTGGAATAAGAGTTGCCTCTGCTCCGCCCGAAATCGAAGTATACAACGCTATAAATCCCGCATCGCGCCCCATCACCTCAACAAAGAAGACTATGTTGTGCGAATCGGCAGTGTCTCTGATTTTGTCTACAGCGGAGACAGCTGTATTGACCGCAGTGTCGAACCCAACAGTGAAGTCTGTCCCATAAATATCGTTATCAATTGTTCCAGGGATTCCCACAACTGGTAAACCGAACTCTTTATATAATAGGTTTGCGCCTCGAAAAGAGCCGTCTCCCCCAATGACCACTAACGCGTCTATCCCTGCTTCGCAAAGATTTTCATATGCTATCTTCCTAACGTCTGCATTTTTGAACTCAGGACATCTCGAAGATTTAAGAATTGTGCCGCCTTGGGAGATGATTTTTGAGACGGAATGAGACATCATTGGCATGAATTGTCTGGCCAACAGTCCGCTATAACCTCTCAAAATTCCAGCAACCTCCACTTTATAATAAATAGACGATCGAACAACTGCTCTAATTGCTGCATTCATTCCTGGAGCATCTCCCCCCGAGGTGAGTACTCCTATTCTTTTGATGTTTCTTTTTGAGTTCATTGCGTCCAATATTTAGCCCACAAAAATACTCTTTTTTATTATTATTCTAATGACTACTTTTGCGCCATGAAAATTGCAGACATAGATCTTGGGGACAAACCCCTTTTTCTTGCTCCCATGGAGGATGTGACCGACGCCTCTTTTCGCTACATTTGCAAAGAGTTCGGAGCAGATATGATGTACACAGAGTTCATCTCTTCCGACGGACTGATAAGAGACGCCAAAAAATCACTTGCCAAGCTAGATATTTTCGACTACGAGAGACCTATTGGAATTCAGATTTATGGACATATTCCAGAGGCAATGGTAGAGGCGGCAAAAATTGCAGAAGGAGCAAATCCCACTTTGATAGATATTAACTTTGGTTGCCCTGTGAACAAAATTGCTAACAGAGGGGCAGGTTCGGGAATGATGCGCTTTCCTGATAAAATGGTTGAGATTACAAAATCTGTAGTAGAGGCAGTTAAACTACCTGTTACTGTGAAGACTCGGTTGGGATGGGACGATAACTCAAAGATAATTGTGGATCTTGCCGAAAGGTTGCAGGATGTGGGTATTGCTGCACTTACAGTACATGGGCGTACTCGCTGTCAACTTTATAAGGGCGAGGCAGACTGGACTTTAATTGGTGAGATTAAAAAAAATCCGCGGATGAGGATTCCTATAATCGGTAACGGAGACATTGTCTCTGACATTGGCGCAGCTGAGGCTTTCGAAAAGTTTGGCGTTGATGGAATCATGATTGGGAGGGCAACTTATGGTCGTCCTTGGATTTTTAAGGAGATAAAGCACTTTTTAGCCACTGGTGAACATATGCCTGAACTTACATTGTCTGAAAAATGTGTTTTGGCAAAGCGTCACTTGATTAAGTCGGTGGAGGTTAAAGGCGAGAGAGTAGGTGTGCTGGAGATGAGAAGACATCTCTCAAGTTACTTCAAAGCGTTGCCAAATTTTAAAGAGATAAGAATGAAATTGGTTACAGAAAACGATTACAGGGTTGTTCTGGAACTGATTGATATGATAGAAGAAAGATATAGTTCGAGTGATAAATTATAGTTTATGTTCAGAAGTTTTGTAAATAAAATCCTATTAGCTCCCTACTATTTTGTTCTAAAGACAAGGAACTTTTTATATGATCAGGGAGTATTCAAATCTAAGTCTTACGACATACCTATTATATGTATAGGCAATATTACCGTAGGAGGAACGGGTAAAACACCCCATACTGAATATTTCATCGAACAGTTGATGGCAGAGCGTCGGATTGCTGTTGTCTCGCGTGGTTATGGAAGAAAGACCAAGGGTTTTCGTATCGTTGAGACCACTAGTTCTCCGAAGGATTGCGGAGACGAACCTCTACAGATTAAAAGAAAATTTCCTAATGTTGCGGTCGTTGTTGATTCGAACAGAATCAGAGCAATTGATACTCTACTTGCTCTACCCGAAGAGCAGAGACCTCAACTAATTATTTTGGATGATGCATTTCAGCACCGAGCAGTAAAGGCTAAAGTCAATATTTTGCTGATTGACTATAATAGACCAGTCTCTAAGGATATGCTTATGCCTTTTGGTCGATTGAGAGATTTGCCGGAGCAAAAGAAAAGGGCTGATATAGTGATTGTAACAAAATGTCCATGTGACCCAGAGATAGAAGAGCGCAGAGAGTGGAAGGAGAGAGAGGGTATTCGAGATAACCAATTACTCTTCTTTTCTTCGATTGATTACTCTTCTCCTCTTGAAGTTTTTGAAACCGCAGACAGAAGGTATATATATTCCAAATTTGCGCTGATTATCACGGGGATTGCAAATCCGAAGCCTTTATTGAACTATTTGAAAAGATCATATAAAATAGATAAGTCGTTGAAATTCAGCGATCATCACTATTTCAATAAGTTAGATATATTCCGAATCAACAGAAATTCAGCGAGATATCCGAAATGCGTAATACTGACTACTGAAAAGGATTCTCAGCGATTATACACTGTAAGTACCCTAAGTGAGGAAGTTAAGAAAAGAATGTTTTATTTGCCAATAAAAGTTACAATTTATAATGATATCTATGAAAGAAGTGTCATTTTTAAACTAAATGAGATATGTTTTGGTAGAGATTTTTAGAATTATGTAATAATCTCTTACAGATTAGAAATCGATACTTGAATTAATTAATCGACTGTATATTAATAATATGCAGTCGATTAATTTTTTAATAAAGTTGGAACTCTTATAAATTTGGAATAATTCAGGGAATATTATTTAAATTTTGTTAATTTCGCATAATATAAGGATTGTATTATTATAGAAAACCCACTTATAATTATTTATATTAACCTAAATTTTTTAAACTCATGCATGTTTCAAAAAATGGAAATCGTATTGCACGAAGAGTGCTTTCGATTTTAGCCCTCCTGCTTATCACAGGAACTATATGGGCTCAGAACATCAAGGTTACAGGTGTTGTTGTGGACGATAAGGGGCAACCGGTGATCGGTGCTAGCGTTCTTATCCAAGGCACAAAAACAGGTGAAGCTGCTGATCTTGATGGAAAGTTTACCTTGAACAACGTTCCAGGTAATGCAGTGTTGGAGGTTTCGGCCATAGGTTACGAGAAGCAATCTATTCAGCTCCGAAACAGAACTACTTTAAAGATCGTCCTCAGAGAGGATGCATTATTGCTTCAAGAAGCAGTAGTAGTTGGTGAATTCGGTGTGAAGAGAGCTGCTCGTGCTGTCGGTGGAGCTGTTCAAAGCGTTAGAGGTGCTGAAATCGCAGAGTCAGGTCGTGAGAATTTCGTGACTGCCCTACAAGGCCGTATTGCCGGTCTAACAGTTACCAATTCGAGCGGTGCGCCAGGTGCGTCTAGCTCAGTTATTATCCGCGGTGCTACATCTATCTCGGGTAACAACCAACCGCTTTACGTTATCGACGGTATTCCAATGAACAACTCATCTTTCAACCCTGTAGGAAACTTGGCAACAAGAACAGGTGGTAGCGAAACTGTTAGTGACCGTGATCTAGACTTCTCTAGCCGTGGTTCTGACATCAACCCTGAGGACATTGAAAGTATGACTGTTCTTAAAGGTGCTGCTGCTGCTGCATTGTATGGTAGTGATGCTTCTAACGGAGCTATCATCATTACCACTAAGAAAGGTAAGATTGGTAGAGGTGTTGTTAGATACAGCAACTCATTCCGTTTCGACGAAGCTTACCAGTATCCTAAACTTCAGACTAAGTACGATTTGGGTATGTTTGGAATGACAAACTACTACACTCAAAGACGCTTTGGTTCACAATATGAGCCAGGTACAGTACTTTACGACAACTTGAAAAACTTCTTCCAAACTGGTTTCTCTCAAAAACATGACGTATCATTTGAGTCTGGTACAGAGGCTATGACCTTCCGTGCTGGTGCTGGTACTACTTCTCAAACTGGTATCGTCCCAAATTCGGACTATAAGAGAACCAATATCACTGTTTCTGGTACAGCTAAATTGTCTAAATGGATGAACATCGAGGCTTCAATGCAGTACGCTAAAACAACTAATAACAAAGTTTCTAGAGGTACTGGTGGAGTTCTTCAACGTGCAATGGCTTGGCCTTCTACAGATGATATGAGAGAATATCTAAATGCTGCTGGTAATATTAGATACCCTAATAGATATGCAGATATCGATATTTTAAATCCATATTTTGACCTTTATAAGAATAAGAATTACGATGAGGCAGAGCGTTTTATCTCTAACTTGGTTGTAAACTTAACTCCAATTAAAGACCTCTTAATTCGCGGTCAAATTGGATATGACGTAACTGCATCGACTGTTGAGATTGTTCGTCACCCACAATGGTCTTCAACAGCAACTGGAACAGGTATTTATGACCAATCAAGGATTACACAAAATAATCCTACAATCAACGTGATTGCATCTTATAAAAAAGAGTTTGGTAAGTTCAACGCTTCAATCCAAGCAGGTTATCACCAACAAGAGCAAGCTTCTAAAGTGTTGGCAGTACATGGTGAGAAATTCATGGTTCCAGATTTCCAATCTATCAATAACTGTGATATCCTATCTATTACTACAAAATCTAATAGAACAACTCGTCGTTTGCAAGGTATCTCAGGATCAGCTGAGTTCTCTTATAACAATTTAGCATTCTTGACATTCAGAGGTAGAAATGACTGGTCGTCAACTCTTCCCTTAGATAATAATAAATATTTCTATCCTGGAGTTGACTTTGGATTCATCGTTTCTGATCTTCCTTTCTTAAAAGCTTACAACGAGGTTCTTAGTTATGTAAAACTAAGAGCATCTTGGGCTAAAGTTGGTAAAGATGCACCTCCTTTGTCAATCTATCCAGCTCTTGAATCTACCTCAACAACCGCTGGTGGTTACCGTTATGGTTTTACTGGCCCTAACCCAAATCTTCGTCCAGAGATGAATACCTCTTGGGAAGTTGGTGTTGAATCGCGCTTGTTCAGAAATAGATTAAATGTTGACTTTGCATACTATAATACATATTCTCAAGATCAGATTATTACTGGTTTCCGTATGAGTTATGCAACTGGTTTCGTATTGAACAATATGAACGTTGGTTCATTCCGCACTGATGGTGTTGAACTTAGAGTTGATGGAGATATCATTAAAAACCGTAACTGGCTGTTTAATATGTCTGTTAATATGAGTAAAAACTGGAGCCGAGTTGAGTCATTACCTAAGAACGTGTCTGAGTACTATAATGCTTATACATGGGTTTCTGGTAATATCCGTAACGGTATCCAAGTTGGCCACCCTATTACATCTATCTCAGGTCAAGATTACCAAAAGAACGAGAAGGGTGATGTTCTAATCGATCCTTCTACTGGTCTTCCATTAGTATCTAGCGTATGGTCAGTATTAGGTAATCGTGAACCTGCTCTTAAATATGGTATCACAGCACAAGTTAAATATAAAGGTTTCTCTTTATCAACTCTATTTGATGGTAGAGTAGGTGCAACAGTTGTTAACGGTACAAAACGTTACATGATGCAAAATGGCTATAGCGAAGAGTCTGTAACTATGAGAGAGGCTGGTCCAATCGTATTTAGAGGTGTTTTAAAAGATGGTTACGAAAACAGTGCAACTCCAACTGTAAACTCAATTGGTGTAAAGATTGGTGATCTTCAATATGGTTACTCTGGAAACGATGCTGACTGGATTGAGAAAAACATCCAATATTTAAGACTAGCCGAACTTCGTCTATCATACTCTTTTGATAGAAAATGGATTGAAAAAGCAACTAGAGGTATTGTAACTGCAGCTTCGGTATTTGCTTCGGGAACTGACCTATTTGTAATAACTAACTACTCTGGTATCGACGTGGTAGGTAACTCTAACTCGGCTTCACTAGGTGGAACCGGTGGTGTTGGATTTGATATGATGTCAATCGCAGCTCCTAGAGGTTTTTCATTTGGTCTGAATGTTACATTTTAATTGATTAACGAAAATGAGAAAAATATTAATATCATTAAGTATACTTTTGGCCATGTTCAGTACATCATGTACAGACTGGCTAGATGTGAACAAGAATGTGGATGCACCAGACTGGGTTCCGCCAATTCTTAGACTCGCACCTACAATTGCAGCTTATGAAGGTATTGCTTACGACTTAAGAGCAGTTGCTCCTATGGTTCAATATTGGGGCGGTACTGGTTATGCTGATGTTTTCGGAAGAGCTCATGGCTACTATTCAGGAAGTGATGGTGGTGGAGAAGCTTGGAGAATGGTATATTGGGTTCAAGGTATGAACATCGAGGATATCATCAATGATGGTCGTTCTAGAGGTGAATATAGACTTGCAGGTATAGGTCTTGCTATCAAAGCTTATTCTTGGCATATTATAGCATCTCTACATGGTGACCTTCCTGTTAAGGATGCTTTTGTACCTGGTCTTTTAGCTCACCGTTACGATGATCAGAAATATGCATTCGAAATGGTTCGTAGCTGGGCTCGTCAAGCTATTGCCGAACTTGAAAAACCAGATGCTACAGTATATCCTACCTCTTTAGCAACTAACGACTTGATTTATCAAGGAGATGCAGCAAAATGGAAAAAATTTGCATATGCTGTATTAGCTCGTAACTATATTGCAATCTCTGCAAAAGATCCTAAATACTTAGACTCAGCAATTGATTGTGCTAACAAATCATTCACAAGTGCTAACGATGATGCTTACTTTAGATTTGATGCAACTGGCGTTTCTCAAAACTCTAACTTCTTTGGTGTTTTAAGAGCTAACCTTACAGGATTGTCTTATTCACAATCTGATTATATGGTTCAAGCAATGACAGGTACTCTTCCAAAATATAACTCATCTGGTGCACTTGATGGAATTCTAGATCAGCAAATTATAACTGATACTTTGACTTTAGATCCTAGAACAATCTTATATTTTGGTACAAAAGATACTATGCCAAGTAATCAAGATTTAATTGACAGAAAGACATATAAATTTGTTGGTACTAGACAAGGATATTCTCCAACTGTAAACTTCTTTGGCTTAGGTGTTTCTGCAACTGCAACAAACGCTGGTACAGGAAGATGGCTATATAGAGATAATGCTCCATGGCCTTTGACTACATACTCAGAGATTCAATTTGTTAAAGCAGAAGCTTTGTATCGTAAAAATCTAAAGGCTGATGCATTTGAGGCATTCAAAACAGGTGTTGCAGCTAGCTTTGAAATGAATAAAAAGCTGATTGTTCCAGGTGTGGTTGTTAAAAATACTTCTAACAAGCAAACATCTGTAATGGGAGATAAAATTACAGTTGCAAGATTTACTGCAATTGCTAATGCATATATGGCAAGTCCATATGTAAATGCTCTACCGCTTGCTGATTTCTCTCTTTCTCATATCATGATGCAAAAGTATGTTGCATTATTCCCTTGGAGTTTAGATACATGGAATGATATGCGTCGTTACCACTATGATCTTATCTTAGGTCCTGATGGAATGCCAGTTTCTGGAACATCTTATACTAACGATTTCTGCTACCATAAACCTGAAGCAAGTGCTGATAGAGTTTACAAAGCTTTCTATTTGCCGCCTGCAGACGTTCTTAACAGAAGATCTAAGTTCGGTACTATTAATGCCGGTGCACCTTGTTATCGTCTGAGACCTCGTTACAACTCGGAATATATGTGGAATCTACCTTCTTTGAAGGAGCTTAAGCCAATTGCAGGTGATGCTGACAATTATCATACATCATTTGTTTGGTTTACTATACCGAATAATAACTAATGATTAAAATTCGAATTATGATGAAAAAGATATTTACATTAACAGCTGCAGTTGTATCACTATTGTTTGTCTCTTGCGAGAAACAGGCAATTGGCTACCTGAGCGATGATATCGATGTAACAAAATTTGCTCAAATTAGATTTGTTAATGATCTTCCTATAGTACCAAGTGGCACAACCTATAATATTACTCGTCTGAAATATAACGATGCAATGGTGTCTGAAGTTTCCACTTCATTGGGAAGTATTATTCCAAATAGTGTTGCAAAATACCATGTAGTTCCAATAGGACCTCTTAAAATTGATGCCTACATCTCTGCTTCCAAAGATGTTTTGCAATATACAAATACGATCAATATTCCTGCTGGAAGATGGTCCGCTTTTGTTTATAATGTAGCTGAGGCTCCATTAATGGTAGAGACTCCTAGTCAATTTCCAACTTTAGATCCTTGGAAAGATACTGTATGTACTATCCAGTTTGTGAATCTTTTGCATAACGCTGACGGTACTCCATATACAGGTAAATTATTCCTAAAAGGTAGAAGAGGTGCAGCTCCATATACTTATGTTGATATAGCTCAATGTGGCTTTAAAGAGGTATCAAACTTTGTTAAATATAGACTTTACAGAACTAATGCTGTGTGGTCTGGAGATGAAGGTGGACTAGCTTTTGTTCTTTTCGATGAGGCTGGAAATCTTCTTAAAGACTTCTCAACTGGTACAACAGTAAGAGACTTCTCTGCTACCGGATTTACCCTTACTAAAGGAAGACACTATATCTTCCATTTGAATGGTAAGCTTGGAACAAGCGCTACTAATCAATCGATTAGAATGAGTACTATTACTTTAATCTAACGATAATTTAATATGAAATACCTCTTGTATAACTATAAATCATGGTTATCAAGAGGTTTTTCTTTTTAAGTCTCATAAATTGATTATCAACCTAATATAAAACTAATATTATGAAGAGACTATTCGCATTAATTTCAGTTCTTTGTATCACTTTTTCTCTCTCTCTAGCTCAAACAAAAGCAGAGAAAGAGGCTGCTGCAAAAGCAATTTTTGACAAAACTATAGCATTAGTCGATGCTAAAGATTTTGTTATTGTCCCAGATTCTTATGATTCAAGCACAGGAAGTGTTGAGACCAACACCGACGATGCAAATTTTATCTCATTTGAAAAGGAGATTGTCTATTTACAAGGTATGATTGTTTGCAGCAATAGCTACACAAACAAAACATCAATTACATCTTACAAACAGGAGCTAGATAAGAAAGGAAACTTAAGAATTGATATGCAAGTAAAAGGCGCAGCAATTACTGCTAGAGTTGAGATTTTTGTTAGAAAAAATGGAAACTATGCAGACGTTGTTGTTACCCCAACACAAGGTACTACAAGAAGATTTTCTGGTGAAATAACCACTAGAGCAGAATCTAAGTATAGAAAGAAACCGAATGTAGTATAAATTACTCCATTTTTGATAAAAAGCTCGACAGTTTTGTCGGGCTTTTTTATGTTATTGACGAACCCGATTTTTAACGAAATAAAAAATTAATTAAAATAAGTGAAAAAGTTTTAAAGTGAAATATTTATATCTAGATAAACTATAAAAAAGATATTTCTATATAGGTTAATGTTTTAAAGTGAAAAATCTACGGCATTAAAAATTGAAAGTTAAAATATTCTAAGCCAGATAAGGTTTTTAGCAATTAATTATTATAACTTTGTTTAAATTTCACTTCATTTATTAACCTAAACTTATTAATTCATGTTTGTTTCTCAGAAATTAAGCGGTCTTTGCCATAAAGTGGCGTGGTCGGTTATTATGCTGGTTCTGTTTACAGGATCGGTATTGGCGCAAAACATTGCAATTAAAGGTAAAGTCGTTGACAAAAACGGCGAACCTGTAATTGGTGTTACGGTAATGGTAGAGGGTACAAAAATTGGTATCTCTACAGATCTTAACGGAGACTATACTATTAATGCTCCAGCAAATGGCATTTTGGTATTCTCTGCAATTGGTATGGAGACCAAGAAAGAACCGATAAACAATAGATCGGTAGTAAACATCACAATGAACGACTCGTCAATTATGCTCGAGGAGTTGGTTGTAACTGCAATGGGTATTAAAAAAGAGCGCAAGGCTCTTGGATACGCAGTTCAGGATGTTAAGAGTGAAGAGTTGATGAAGTCTAAAACTTCTAATATTTTGAACTCATTGACTGGTAAGATTGCCGGTGTAAACATTACACAAGCTGGTGGATCTGCTGGTGCTGGAGCTCAAATTATCATCAGAGGTGGTACATCTCTAGAGAGAGACAATCAACCTTTGTTTGTTGTTGACGGTGTTATTTATGACAACAGTACTTCTGCTGGCGGAAATAGCGGATTTGATGGTATGACAAGAACAGCATCAACTTCTGGTAACCGTATTATGGACATCAACCCTGAGGATATCGAAAACGTATCTGTATTGAAAGGTTTAGCTGCATCTGCTCTTTATGGATCACGTGCTGCTGCTGGTGCTATCATGATTACAACTAAAAAAGGTAAAGCTGGTGATATGAAGATTAACTTCAATTCTAAGTTTACTGCAAGTTGGGCAAACAGATTACCAGAGCAACAAGATATGTATAAGAGAGGTAGGTATAACAATGCTGGTACCTTTACCGATTTTACTACTGAATCTTGGGGCGATAAATTTGGTAGCAACGATGTAATGTATAATAACATTGCGGATTTCTTCCAAACATCTACTATTTATGACAACAATATCAGTGTGTCAGGTGGTAACGAAAGAGGTACTTTCTTCTTGTCTGCAGGTAGATTCGACCAAAAAGGTATTGTTCCTGAAACTGGATTTGATAAAACAACTTTCCGTTTTAATGGTGAACAAAAAAGAGGCAAACTAACTGTAGGTGCAAATGTAGCATACTCTGTTGCTAATACTCAAAAAACACTTACTAGTTCTGGTCTTTGGGATGCAGGTGGAAATGGTGCAATGCAATCTGTTTACACATGGGCACGTAGCGAAGATATGTCTAAGTATCTAAAAGAAGATGGAACAAAATATAGAATGTTCGAAGGTCTTCAACCTCTAGCGAATGATCTTGAAAATCCTTATTGGATTATCAATAAAAATAACTTGAAAGACAAGACAAATCGTCTTACCGCTTCGGTTTATTTTAATGCAGAGGTTACTAAATGGTTTGACATCTCTTATAAATACGGTATTGATACATATACAAGAAAAGACAGAACTCTTTTAGCACCTAATGGAGCTGTCAGAGAGATGTATCAAAATGGTAGACTATCAGAAGTAGATAATACATACGAATACTTATCGTCAAACTTGATGATGACTTTCAAACATAAGATTGCTGATTTTGACTTCAATCTATTGTTGGGTAATGCGATTGAGTCAACTAGATTCAAAAACGACAGTAGAACTGGTTTTAACTTTATAGTTCCAAACTTCTTTAGTTTTGAAAATATTAAGGATGATTCAAAGAAATTCTCTTCAACATCATCTCTTAAGAGAATTGCCGGTTTGTTTGGTGAGTTTAGAGTTGCTTACAAGAATTATGCATATTTAACTGCATCTATTAGAAATGACTGGTCTTCGTCGCTAGTATCTAGTACTTTAGCAAACAAAGGTAACTACTCATATAGTTATCCAGCTGTAAGTGGTAGCTTTATTTTCTCAGAAATTCTTCCTAAAAACCAAATCGTTTCATTCGGTAAGGTTCGTTTCTCTTTAGCAAAAGTTGGTAAAGACACTAATCCTTATGCTACTGGTACAACTTTATGGGCTCCTAAAGTATTCTTAGGTGGCACAGGTGTTGGAAACAGCTGGACAAGAGGAAATCCTTATTTGAAACCAGAGATGAGTGAGTCTATTGAAGCAGGTTTAGAGATGAAATTCTTCAACGGAAGAGTTGGATTCGATTATACTTTCTATACAAATGACAGTTATGATCAAATTGTATCTCCTAGATTAAGCCAAACTACTGGATATATTCTTCTTTCAACAAATGTGGGAAATGTTAAGAATAAAGGTATGGAATTAGCAATTACTGCTCTTCCTGTTCAAACTAAAGACTTTACTTGGGATATTATTGTAAATATGTCTGGTAATAGAGGTACAGTTGAGAAACTACTTACAGGACAAGATGTGTTATATGTGACAGATGTTCAAGTTGGTAATGCAAAAGCTGCTTCATTTAATAATGGTATTTTCATGGGTCTTTCTGGTTCTAAATGGAAAAGAGATGAAAATGGCGAAGTTATCCTTGACTGGAATACTGGAATGCCAACTAGTGATAATCTAGCTACTTATAATGTAGGTAATAGAGAGCCTAAACTATATGGTGGTATTGTTAATAATTTCAGATATAAAAACTGGACTGCATCAATCCAATTAGATTATAGAATTGGGGGAGACATTTTCAATGGAACTGATTATGCAATGACAGTTGCAGGTATGAGTAAGAGAAGCATGGACCGTGAGTCTATTACTATCTCTGGTGTATCTAAAAACCCAGTAACAGGGCTAAATGAGCCTAAATCTGTAACTTACCAATCTGGTCAATTCTATAATGTATCAGGTGGAGTTCAAAGATATGGCAACGATATTATTCGTGAGTATTACAATACTTACCTTCCTCTAGAAACTTCTAACTTTATCACTAATACTAATTGGTTGAGATTAAGCTCTATTAACGTATCATATACTATTCCTGAAAGTCTGTTAAAGAGAGTTAAGTTCATTAGAAGTGCAACTGTAAACTTTACTGGAACAAACCTACTTCTTTTAACTAATTATAAAGGATTAGACCCAGAAACAACAGCTGCTGGTTCTGGCGTAGTGGGCTCGAGCTCAGTAGGTATTGACTATTGTGGAGTTCCTGCAACAAGAGGTTTCTCATTTGGTCTTAATCTTTCATTCTAATCTAAACAAGAGCTAATCATGAAAAAATTTATATTAAAAAGTTTTGCAATAGTTCTACTTCTGGGTTTAACTTCTTGCCAGAAGTGGCTGGGAGAAAACATAGATCCGAACTATCCAACAAATGCGGTTGCTACTCCCGAAATTAGACTTCCATGGATTCAACACCACTACTGTTATGGTTATGGTTCAGCAAGTGTAAGAGCTGGTATGATTACAGGAATGTTGTCAACAACTACTTTCTCTGGAACTAACGGTACTCTACCTGCATGGAATCCTGCGATAGCTGCTACAACTACTCCATATCAACAATGGTTTGTAGGTTCTGCTTGTAATATTAACGACTTGATTCTTGCAGCTGAAAAGCAACAAGCTTACCACTATATTGGAGCTGCTTATACTATTCACGCTATGGGCTTTATGCTTATGGTTGACTGGTATGGTGAAATGCCTTACACAGAGGCATTAGGTTCAAGTTTGTCTCCAAAATATGATAATGGTAAAACTATCTTTGAAGGTTGTCTTCAAATGCTAGACAAAGCGCTTGAAAATTTCAACAAAGTTCAGCCTGCTACAGCAGTTCCTCTTTCAAAAGGTGATAGCTGGAATGGTGGTGATGTTCAAAAATGGAAAAAACTTGTTTATGGTTTGAAAGCAAGATGGTTGAATAACCTTTCTAAAAAATCTTCTTACAATCCAACCGCTATTTTAGATGCAATAGCTCAAGCTCCTCAAAGTAATGCTGAAGGAACTGTGATTAATCACGTTAATGACCTTAGCGACGTTGTGGGTGATGTTTTGTTTGGTGACCCATTGAAAACGTCATATGCTTTTGACAGTGGTGCATGGAGTGACTGGGCAAGATTTACTCAGTGGTATGTAGACCTACTAGAAAATACCTACACAGGTGGTAGTGGAGTTGTTGACCCAAGAGCTGATAAACTTTTACCTTCTGCTCAACACTACATCAATGGTCAATCTGTATTTATCAGAACAAAAGGTGTAGACGCAATGAGAAGTGATATTAGATTGAAAAATGGTCCTATGGTTATGAATTATAACGTAGCAACCAAAAAATATGCAATCAATACAACTAACCCAGCTAGATTAGGTGATACTGTTTATGTAGGAATCAAAGCTCTTTGCGCATTAAATGGTGCAACAACTACAGAGAGTGCTTGGACTGCTACTGATGGTACTATTCTTTCAACAGGTACATTCTATACAAGACCAGAGTCTCCAACAGATATTTTAACTTACCACGAAATGTGTTTCATTAAAGCTGAAATTTATTTCCGTCAAGGTAAAAAAGCTGAAGCGCTTCAGGCATACAGAGATGGTATTCGTGCACATATGATGCATATGAATGCTAAATTAGCTTCTTATGGTAATACTACTAATCCTGGTAAACGCCCAATGAGCCAAACTGACATTGATAACTTCATGAATAGTGCTGCTGTTGCTCAAAACATCAATGAAATTTCAATGGCTAAAATCATGCAGCAAAAATATATTGCAATGTCATTTACTCAACAAAACTGGAATGACATGAGAAGATTCAATTTCTCTGCAGGTAACATTGGAAACTTCGGTGTTGTTTATACCGATTTTGAAAGACCTTATGAATTCAACTCAACTTCTGCCACTAAAATCACTGGTACAAGTAAAACACAGGACAACTACTGGTTCCGTCGTATGAGCCAATGTTCTCATGAGGTAAACTACAACTCTGCAAATATGAGAGAATCGAATCCAAAAGCATTCGATCTTGATATATGGTCTGTTCCAGTATGGTGGGACATCGCTGAATAAAGTGGGGTGAAATTTGGTTAATAGTTCTTAAGAGGGTAACTGAAAGAGATTTTAGTTACCCTTTTTCTTTTCCCCCTCTCCCCATCTCCCCATCTACCCATCCCCATCTCCCCTCCCTCTCTCAATATCTTAGTTTGAAGTTAAAACTAAGTTTGAAACTAAATTTTAAGCTAAGTTTGAAACGAAGTTTTAATAGAGGTTAAGTAGCACATAGACAGTGCAATATGCGATTTCCTGCAGATCCACCCGATCTGCCAGAATAATTCTTAAGTGTCAGTAATTGAGCGTATTAATGTTTTTTATAAATCCCAAAACATAGCGCTAAAAATGCTAGAATGCACATTAATAGATAGTTATACTTTATTCTGGCAGATCGGGTGGATCTGCAGGATATGGTATAATGTGCACTAAATCAGATATTAAGTCATTATTGTCTTTCTGGTTCATATTCTCATTTCAAAAAAGATGCAGACTAGATTTTAAAAGGATGCTGGCTAGGTTTTCAAAAATTAAGAGAGACCAAGCATTTGCTTAGTCTCTCTATGATTGATTCAACTTTTTAGATCATTTAATAACCAATAATTCATATTGAATATTAATCAAATATTTAGATTATCTCCTGACCTTAATAATTATGATTATTTCCTAATCTAAATAATTACTTAACATGTTGATTACCATCCTGGGTTTTGTGGGAACTCTACGCCATTTAGTTCGTAAAGTGTCTTTTGACCAGTTGGGATTGCATCTAAATAGTGTTTAGGAGCAATAACAACTCTATTTGCAAGGGTAGACACTGCGTAAGGGATGATATACATATGTTCATCTACTATTAAACCAGTTGTTTGAGCAGGAACTTTAGCTCCTTTGAAGATAGTTGGTTTAACGGTATAGTCTAGATAGCTTAGTTTTTTCCATCTACGAAGATCCCAATATCTGAAACCATCAAATGCAAGCTCAACTCTGCGCTCTCTTCTGATTTCCCAAAGAAGTGGGCTAACATCAGAGTCTCTCTTAGGATCTGCTGCAATATTTGTAATATCAAGATTAGCAACACCAGCACGAGCCCTAAGTTTATTAATAGAGTTGTTTACCTCTGTTTGTGTAATTGTTCCAAGTTCGGCAGCAGCTTCGGCAAAGTTCAAATAAACTTCAGCTAACCAGAAAATAGGTGCATTAATGAAGTTAGCATTGATCTGAGTCAAATCATTACCAGTAATTGTTGGATTTGTAAATTTAGTCACTAAATAACCAGTTGATGAAATTAGACCACCAACAGCATTACCTCTGTAAGCTAAAGTAGTTCCAACAGAAGCTGCAAGCCTTGAGTCTCTATTTGCAAGAGTATTAGCTAAAGTAGCATCACCTTGATAAAGGGCTGAAGTTCCAATAGGCTGACCATCTGTACATAGATAAGATTCAATCAAATCTCTTGTTGGACCACTTATAGGAGTAGTTGAATTAAGATATGCAGTTAAGCTGTGCATAAAGGTACCTTTTACATAATATTTGTAAAGGATAGCCTCTTTATTGGTTGCTAAAGTAATACTAGTATAGATATCTTTATAAGCTGGGCTTAGTTGATAAGACTGGCTCATAACTGCAGCAGCAGCATTTTTAGCTTTTGTAAACAATGCAGTAGCTCTTGTTGCATCACTATTGTGGTATTTAGCGATTGAAGCTTCGTATAAAGCAACTCTTGATAATAGAGCATTGGCAACATCTACATTGATAGAGTTAGCATCAGCATTAGCTTTTGTTCTAAGATTTGCTGCTGCAAACTCAAGGTCAGCTATAATATTGTCAACAACAGTATTTCTAGGAGTTCTTTTGGTATAAATCAACTCAGTTTGAGATTGATCAAGATATTTGTCGATGTATGGAACGTCACCAAATCTCTTGATAAGGTTAGCGTATTCATATGCACGGAAGAATCTAGCAATACCCCTGTAGTGCTTTTTTGCTTCGTCTGCCATAGGAACCTTCTCTACTCTCTCTAAAAGTAAGTTCGCCTTACGAATATAGATATAAGCATTATCCCAGTTAGTATTAGATGCTGCCGCTGAAAGTGGGAACAGGTCTATACCAGATTGAGATGCTTGATCGTCTGAGAATGTAGACCAATAAAAGTCGCCATTTGTAGAAGAACCGTTTCCATATCCCATAAAGCGATCGTAGAAACCGTAAGCGAATGTCTTAACATTGCTCTCATTTGTCCAGTAGTTTTCGTCAGTAAACTTAACTTTGGACCCTCTGTTCAGGTAATCCTCGCAAGAAGTAGTGACTGCCAGAATCAGAGTTAATGCAAAAAGTCTTATTATATTGTTTTTCATATTCTTATATCTTTATAAAGAGATTTGAACTCCGAATGACAATGTTCTTGTGAAAGGCATTGTTCTTCCATAGTATGCACTAAATGATGGAGAACCAGAAGTAACCTCTGGGTCAATAGGCAAGTGGGTTGCTTTTATCTCAAATAGGTTTTGACCACTGAAGTAAACTCTTACTTTGTCGATTGAGATCTTCTTAGTAAGTCTTGCAGGAATAGTGTAACCAATAGTAAGGTTCTTCATTCTCAAATATGCAAGATTAATCAAATACTTATCTTGTGGATAGAAGTTTCTTCCTGTACCATTAGCTGA
>JASDTB010000048.1:412-20434 GCA_041441455.1 Bacteroidales bacterium | reverse complement strand
TTGATATACTACTCCAAGTGTGCTGATTATAAACTCTTTTGCAGTAATCCCAGTTACAAGACTTACGCTCATTTTCCAATCAAATCCGAGAGGTTTTAAAGCTGGTTCTAAGGTCTTTCCAAATTGCTCTAAGTATGAAGGCTCTTCGGGGCCTCTAACATCTCCTTTTTTAAGAGGGAAATAGTCCAGTGCCCAAACAATAATTACAGCGAGAAGCACGACTGTTCCAATCTTTTTTACATATTCAGCTGCCGCGTCATACATATTTTTAAGAGAACCTATCCAGGATGGGCGTTTATATGGAGGTAAAGGAATCTCGTAATCATCTTTGTTGAAGTTAAAGAATAGCTTCTTAAATATAATTGCCATAATTATTCCTACAAGTATTCCTCCAAAGTAGAGTAATGAAAGTGCTGTTACTTGATGGTCGGGAAAAAAGATCCCAGAAAATAGTAGAAAAGTAGGGATTCTTGCGCTACATGGAATGTATGGTATCATTAGCATCGTAAGAATTCTGTCTGCTTTTCTCTTTATTGTTCTAGTTGCCATTATTGCAGGAACATTGCACCCAAAACCCATTAAAAGTGGGATGAATGAACTTCCATGTAGACCAATACGGTGCATGTATTTATCCATAATGGTTGCGGCTCTTGGCAGATATTCTGTTTCGGATAATAATGACAGAAAGAAGAAGAGAATTAAGATATTTGGAAGAAATGCGAGTACGCTTCCAACACCCATGATTACTCCCTTAGAGATGAAATCATTAATCCAGCCTGTTTGCATATTGTTGTGGACAAACGCAGCAGCTTTGTCCATCAGCCACTCAATTCCCTCTTGTGGGATTGCCCCAAGTCTGAAGGTGCAGAAAAATATGAACCAGATAATAAATATAAAGATTGCAAGACCCCATACTGGGTGAGTTAGGATGGAATCTGCCTTAATAGTCCTTTCGTCCAGGACGTATTGGCGTTGTTGCCTATGGCAATGTTTTCTTTTATGTTCGTTGTGAGACATCGGCGATAGTTCTGTAAATACTGTTAGTGTCAATGCCGCACTCGGCGTGCAGTTCGGCTACAGTTCCTTGCTCTATGAACCTGTCTGGGATACCTAATCCCTTAACATAAATATTGAAATTATTTGATGCAATATACTCACACACAGACGAATAAAGGCCTCCTATTATAGAGCCGTCTTCGATAGTGATGATTGAAGTGCATTTTTTGCAGACCTCTTCCAATGCGTTGTAGTCTAGAGGTTTTAAAAAACGCATGTTATAGTGTAATATGTCAATACCTTGTTCTTTAGCCATTTTTACTGCTTTTGCGGCAGGATTACCCGTCGTACCTATTGATAAAACGGCGATTTTAGATCCATCTTGCAAAAGTTGTGCCTTCCCTGGCTGAATCTTCTCAAAAGGGACTCTCCATTCAAAGCCTTCGCCATATCCTCTTGGATATCTAATGCTTATTGCAGAGTAGTCGTCGAATTGAGCAGAATATAGTAGATTGCGTAGTTCTATTTCGTTCATCGGAGCAGCTATCATTAGATTTGGAACGCATCTGAAATATGCTAAATCAAATACTCCATGATGAGTAGCACCATCTTCACCAACAATGCCTCCTCTATCTAGACATAGGACTACTTTTAAATTTTGAGTTGCAACATCGTGAATTACATTGTCGTATGCCCTTTGCATGAAGCTAGAATATATGTTGCAATAAGGTAGCATTCCTTTTGCTGCCATTCCTGCAGAAAATGTAACTGCGTGAGATTCTGCAATTCCAACATCGAAAGCTCTGCCAGGCATCTCTCTCATAAGAATATTCATTGAGCATCCGCTTGGCATTGCAGGAGTGATTCCAACGATTTTAGGATTTGTTTTTGCAAGTTCAAGAACAGTCTCTCCAAAGATATCCTGATATCTCATTTTATCGGTTGTTCCACCATTTCTCTTTCCTGTCTCTTTATCAAATGTGCCAGGTGCATGCCAAGAGATCTGATCATCTTCGGCAGGTTTATATCCCTTACCTTTTACAGTTGTAATGTGTAATATCTTAGGTCCTTTAATGTTTTTTATGCATAAAAGGGTGGTGATTAGTTGATTAAGATCGTTGCCATCTATTGTTCCAAAATATCTGAAACCAAGGGATTCAAATAGGGATCCATTTTTAAATAGTGCAGCCTTAGTGCTAAAGACAAATTTTTGGAGCAGTGACCTAAACTTATTTGCTCCAATTTTAGTCCAAATTTTGTTCTTGAATTTATTGTAAATTGTTGAAGTAGATATCTTTATTAGATATTTGTGAAGTGCTCCAACATTAGGGTCAATTGAGATTTGGTTGTCGTTAACAATAACAAGGATATTTGATTTAAGTGCACCTGCATTGTTGAGACCTTCAAAAGCAAGTCCACCAGTGAGAGATCCGTCTCCAATAACGGCTACTACCTGCTCGTCGCTCCCTTCCATTTGCGCAGCAATAGCCATTCCCAAAGCGGCAGAGATGGAAGTAGAGGAGTGACCAACCCCAAAGGCATCATATTCGCTTTCGCTCATTTTTGGAAATCCGCTGATTCCCTTATATTTTCTATTATTTACAAAAGACTCCCTACGACCTGTAAGAATTTTATGGGAATAGGCTTGATGACCTACATCCCAAACTAATTTATCTTTTGGAGTATTGTAGATATAATGTAGTGCGACAGTAAGCTCAACGGCTCCCAGACTCGAAGCGAAGTGCCCGGGATTTTGAGCGCAGCATTCAATTATGTATTCCCTCAGTTCATCGCACAGAAGGTGCAATTCCTTGCTATTTAGTTTCTTAAGATCTGAGGGGCTATTTATATTATTAAGTACTTTCACTTTTTAACAGTCTGATAAAAAAACATAGCAAGATACTACAAATTCCATGCAAACTAAAATTTAATTTTTATTTTGCCGATTAGCTAAAAAAATATAGCTTAGTAAGCTTTTTCGAAAATTAAATTCTATTAATTAAATAACTTATATTGTGAAAAATAACACTCAACTTCTGAAGGATAATGCAATGATCAGGTGGACTGTTTTAATCCTTCTATCTTCTATGATGTTCTTTGCCTACATGTTTGTAGACGTATTGTCTCCTCTTCAAAGTATGCTAGAGAGCAAGCTCAGCTGGTCTCCAGAAAACTATGGAATGTTTGCTAGTTCTGAGTATTTCCTAAATGTATTTGCACTGTTTTTAATTTTTGCTGGAGTTATCCTGGATAAAATGGGAGTTAGAGCAACTGCTGTATTATCAGGAATAATAATGGTAATTGGAGCTTCAATCAAATATTTTGCAATTAGCTCAGCTTTTGCAGGTTCAGGTATCGAAGCTTGGTTAGGCTCTTGGTGGACATCATTCCCAGCCTCTGCAAAAATGGCCTCTTTTGGATTCATGATCTTTGGATGCGGTGTTGAAATGGCAGGTATTACAGTATCAAAAGGTATTGTAAAATGGTTTAAAGGAAAAGAGATGGCTCTTGCTATGGGTATTGAGATGGCAATTGCTCGTTTAGGTGTATTTGCAGTATTTAGAATATCTCCTAGAATTGCTGATAGTTGGGGTGATATATCTGCTCCAGTATTTTTCGTATTGATTCTTCTTTTGATTGGACTAATTAGCTTCTGTACATATTTCTTCTTTGATAAAAAGTTGGAAAAACAACTTGGTGAGAGAGGAGATGAGCCAGAGGAGCCATTCAAAATCAGTGATATTAAAATTCTGTTTACCAGTAAGACTTTCCTAATTGTAGCTGGACTCTGTGTTCTATACTACTCTGCGATTTTCCCTTTCCAAAAATTTGCTGCAAATATGCTTGAGTGCAGACTTGGTATTTCGAATAAAGAGGCAAGTGATATATTTTCTTACTTTCCAATTGGAGCGATGTTTTTAACTCCAGCTTTAGGAGCCTTCCTTGATTACAGAGGAAAAGGAGCTACTATGCTTATTATAGGTTCTATGCTAATGATTTCTTGTCACTTAGCGTTTGCTTTAGTTCCTGCTGAAATGTTTACAAAACCAGTAGCATATGGAGCAATTCTTTTGTTAGGAGTTAGCTTCTCTCTTGTTCCAGCAGCATTATGGCCATCAGTGCCAAAGCTTGTAGAAAACAGATATCTTGGTTCTGCCTACTCTGTTGTATTCTGGATCCAAAATATCGGTCTAATGGCTTTCCCAATGCTAATTGGATGGGCTCTAGCTGCTACTAATGTTGGTGTTGATAATCCTCTTCAGTATAACTATACAGTTCCTATGTTGATATTTGCATCTCTTGGTGTTTTTGCATTCTTCCTTGGTTTATGGCTTAAGGTAGAGGACAAGAAAAAGGGATATGGACTTGAACTTCCTAATGTAAAAAAATAATATAAACAATTCCTAAACTAGAAAAAGCACAATTATGAATTCAGCCGTTAAAATGTTGAAAGACTCCAAAAGCGCCAGGTGGATAGTCCTCCTGAGTTTGTCTATCCCTATGTTTGCTTCATATTTTTTCGACGATATCTTCACAACTATCGGTCACATTTTTAAAAACCCCGCTAATGTAGAGCTAGGATGGAGCCTAAGCGACTATGGTCTCTATGGTGGAGCATACTCTCTTCTTTGTGTATGGGGTGGTCTGGTAATTTGCGGAATGTTGTTGGATAAATGGGGTGTAAGGTTTACCGGTTCACTTTTTATCGGTTTGATGGTTGGAGGCTCGACAATGGTAATTTATGCCATCTCTGAGAGCTTTGCCCATAGTTCTTTAAATACTTTTTTGTCAGGTTATTTTGCTAAACCATCTTTAGCTGTTGCTTATGCTGGATGTGCTCTATTTGGGCTTGGAAGCGAAATTGCCGGAGTGGCAGTGACAAGATCAATAGCAAAATGGTTTAAAGGAAAGGAGATGGCACTTGCGATGGGATTACAATTGGCTCTTGCCAGAATGGGAACGGCAACTGCATTGATTTTAGTTCCTAGGCTTGTGAATATTGAACAACAATTTATCCCTTTTTCGGAGACTAGTAAGCCAATGATAATAGCGATGGGTCTAATGTTGATCGCATTATTTGTATGGTCGTTATTTATCTTTATGGATAATAAGTTCGACAAAGAGGCGGCAGACGAAGCTGTAAGAAATAATACAAAAAGCACAAAAGATGATAAGTTTAAATTTTCAGATATCTTGAAAATTTTAGGTAACAAACACTTTATACTTGTTTCATTATTATGTGTCTTCTTTTACTGCTGCATCATCTCTTTTAGAAGATTTGCCACTTCAATCATTATCCCAAGATTTGGTATAGAGAGTGACATTGCTTCATTAATGGTCTCTTTGATCCCATTTAGTACAATGGTTTTCACTCCACTTTTTGGTTCTTTGATTGATACTAAAGGTAAAGCTACAAGATTTATGATTTTAGGATCAGTATTGGTTCTAGTTGCTCACCTGATTATTGCATTTGCTCCAAGTGTTGAGTTTTTTGGATATGCAGGTGTAGGTATTCTTGGAATTGGTTACTCTTTAGTTCCTGCCGCGATGTGGCCTTCGGTACCAAAAATTATCCCTGAAAAGAATCTAGGTACAGCATACTCATTAATCTATTGGATTCAAAATATGGGAATGCTTGTTGTACCAATCATTGTTGGAATAATTATGTCGAAGACTGTTGCCTCTATTGCTGACACTAAGGTTGCGGAGTATCAATCTGCACTAAATGCAGAATACTTCTTTATCTTATTGTCTTTAGTAGCTATAGCAGTCTCTTTCATATTGAGCAGATCATCTGATAAAAATCCTGATTTAAAGCTAGATGTGCCAAATAAAAAGAGCTAGTTTTTGAAATTCGATGATATAAAAAAGGTTGACTAATATTATTTTAGTCAACCTTTTTTATATCATATTATACTTTAATTCTTAAACGTGAGATATACTGCTTAATATCTATATATATTACATATTGCTGTTAAACGTTTTCTCTAATAATCGTTTGGTCGCGGTCAGGACCAAGTGAGATAATTTTAATTGGAACACCTGTCTCTTTTTCTATAAATCTTACATAGGTCATGAATTCATATGGAAGATCGGCTTCGTTTGTAATTTTTGTAAGATCACGTTTCCATCCTTTGAACTCTTTATAAACTGGCTCAACCTCCGCATAAGTGTCGTAAGGTACATGGTTTATGATCTCTCCGTCAACTTTATAAGATGTTGCTATTTTGATTGTGTCGAAAGTATCTAAAACATCTGCCTTCATCATGATTAATTGATTTACACCACTAAGCATGATTGCATATTTAAGAGCAACTAAATCTAACCAACCTGTTCTACGAGGTCTGCCTGTTGTTGCACCAAACTCAAATCCAATCTTTCTTAACTCTTCTCCAGTCTCATCGTGAAGTTCAGTTGGGAAAGGTCCGCTTCCAACTCTTGTGCAATATGCTTTGAAAATTCCAGACACTTTGCCAATATGAGAAGGGGCAATTCCTAATCCAATACATGCTCCAGCGCAAGTGGTGTTAGAAGAAGTTACAAAAGGGTAAGAGCCAAAGTCGATATCTAACAAAGATCCTTGTGCACCTTCAGCTAATATCTTTTTGCTGTCAGCAATTTGTTGATTGATATAATACTCTCCATCTATTAAATTGAACCCTTTTAGGTACTCTGCAGCCTGTAACCATTTCTCTTCGGCCTCTTCGATATTGTATTCGAAGTCGTATTGTTTAAGTAGGTTGAAATGTTTGCTTTTAAGATTGTTGTATCTTTCAATGAAATTATTAGAAAGGATATCTCCAACTCTCAAACCATTACGACCTGTTTTATCCATATAAGTTGGCCCAATTCCCTTTAATGTGGATCCAATTTTGGAAGCACCCTTTGATGCCTCTGAAGCAGCATCAATTATTCTGTGGGTAGGAAGAATAAGATGGGCTTTTTTAGAGATGAATACTCTCTCTTTAACAGGTACTCCAATCTCTTCGAGTTTGTCGCACTCTGCTTTGAAAATTACTGGATCAATCACAACTCCGTTGCCAATGACATTCACTGCGTTTTTTCTGAACACTCCCGAAGGAATTGTGTGCAGAACAAATTTCTTGTCTTCGAACTGGAGTGAGTGACCGGCGTTTGGACCTCCCTGGAAACGAGCAATTACAGGGTACCCTTTAGCTAGTACATCCACAATTTTACCCTTTCCTTCGTCTCCCCACTGGAGACCAAGAACAACATCAACTTTCATTTTTAACAATATTTAGAATGGTAAATCGTCAGAATCTTCGGGCGTTGTCGATGATGACGGAGATGATGAGACATCACCTGCTGCTGGCATCGATGAGGCGCCTTTAAAAGCTCCTGATTGTGTTTTTTGCATGTTTGATTCGTCGGCTCTCTTGCCTAGTAAACGTATGTTTTCGGCAAGAATTTCTGTTGTATAGCGCTTTTGTCCGTTTGCGTCATCCCAACTTCGTGTTTTAAGCTTTCCCTCAATGTATAACTGGCTGCCTTTGCGGATATATTTGTCAGCAAGTTCGGCAAGATTTCTCCAGCATACAACATTGTGCCACTCGGTAGCGTCTTTTAACTCTCCCGAACGGTCTTTGTATCTTTCAGTGGTAGCAAGTGTAAAACTTGCATAAGTCAGATTGTTTTCAAGATGACGTACTTCGGGGTCTTTACCCACGTTTCCAATCAACATTACTTTATTAAGTGTCATAGTTTTTTCTCCTGACTATTATTGGCAAAGTTATAAAAAATTACCTATTATCAATTACTAATTCCATTTGTTTTACATCCGGCTCGATGCCTGTAAACAGAAAAAAGCCGGGTATAGCCTGATTCAATAACCATGCCTCTCCTGGGATGTAGTTGAAATTCTTATCAACATTCGCTCTCCATGATGAGGTGGTAGAGTAGGAGGCTTCGAATACTATTTTATCTTTTAAAATCTCAATATCAAAATTTGGGAGATTAGATGAGATTGTGTTGATAATCAGAGCATAATTATTGAAGATCTCTGATTTTTGAGAGTTCGAACTTGATAGTAAAATATCAAAATCAAGACATTTACAATTTGTTTGTGCTGCAAGTTCGTAAGCCTTCTCTTTTGTTCGATTACAGATTGTGATATCAGCTCCAAGATCGAGAAGTGCAAGAAGAGCTGCGCGCGCAGCTGCTCCAGCTCCAATTAATAGCACCTTGAGTCGGTTGTCTTTAAAATATGGTTTTAAAGTCTCTCTAACTCCATAGAAGTCGGTATTATATGCATGGATTTCGTCGCCAGATCTAACTAAAAGATTGGAAGCTTTTGCAAAATCACTAATTCCATCTCTTTTATCCGCAAGGTTATATGCCTCCTCTTTAAATGGTGTCGTGATGTTAATTCCATCGAAGTACCCAGATTTAAGAAGGTTGAATCCATCAATGAATGACTCTGTGTCGTATAATTCATAAACCATCTCGGAATCTTTTCCGTATGCAGCTTCGAACAGCATGGGGCTAAGACTGTGAGTAATACCACAGCCTACAAGTGCAAATCTTCTCATGGTTATATCTGAAAATAAAAGTTACGTTGACGAAGAGCCTCAAAGCATAAAACAGCAGTAGAGACAGAGACATTAAGGGAATCGAGTTGACCAAGCATTGGAATTTTAATACGTTGATCGGCTCTCTCTCTCCAAAAGTCAGAAAGTCCGTCTGCTTCAGTTCCCATTACTAGTGCTGTAGAGATTGTAAAATCACATTTGTGATACCATTCTGAAGCCTGTAGCTCCGCTGTAAATATTGAGATTTCATGTTTTTTAATCCAACTATATGCCTCTTTAGAATCGCAAACAGCAACTTGATTTGTGAAGATTCCACCAAGACTTGACCTTATTACATTTGGATTGTAGATATCTGTTAAGGGGTCGCAAATAATGACAGCATCAGCCTTGACAGCATCAGCTGTTCTTAGTACAGCTCCTAGGTTTCCTGGTTTTTCAACAGATTCTAAAACAATTATCAGTGGATTTTTTGAGAGTTTAATGCTATCTAATGAATTTTCTGGAGCTTTTACAATCGCAATTATACCCTCTGTTGTTCCTCTGTAGGCAACTCTGGAGTATAATTCCGAAGTTAGAGCAAAATATTGCGTTGCCCTATATTGTTTTGCAGACTCAAATGACGTCATGTCTGGGCAATAATAAAGAGTTTCGATGCTGAACCCTTTTGCAGATGCAGCATCGATCTCTCTTTTCCCTTCGAGCACAAATACTCCTTTAGATTTTCTCTCTTTAGAGCTTTCGTAAAGCGATCTAAGAGATTTTATTTTAGGATTTTGAGCCGAACTAATGACCTCTATATTCATTAATTATTGTTGATTCTGTTGTTGATTGTCTGTCTTTTCTGGTCTCATTTGTGGGAAGAAAAGGACATCTTGGATAGACGGAGAGTTTGTCATGAACATGGTTAATCTGTCGATGCCAATTCCCATTCCAGATGTAGGAGGCATACCATATTCAAGTGCTCTTACAAAGTCCATGTCAATAAACATAGCTTCGTCATCTCCTTTATCTTTTAGTTTTACCTGGTCGCGGAACCTCTCTAATTGATCGATTGGATCGTTTAGCTCACTGTAGGCATTTGCTAACTCTTTGCCATTTACAAAAAGCTCAAACCTTTCAGTTAATTCAGGATTAGAACGGTGTCTTTTAGTAAGTGGAGATGTCTCTACAGGGTAATCAGTTATGAAAGTCGGTTGAATAAGGTGATGTTCGCAGTACTCTCCGAAGATAGCATCAATAAGTTTTCCGTAACCCATTGTGTTATCAACAGTAATCTTAAGCGTTTTACAAACCTCTCTCAATTGATCTTCGTTCATTCCAGTAACATCAACTCCTGCGTACTCTTTGATTGCATCTAGCATTGGAAGCCTTCTGTATGGTTTGGCAAATTCAATCTCTTTATCTCCAAGTGTAACTTGAGTCTTTCCATGAAGTGCAAGAGCTACTTTTTCAATCATCTCCTCAACAAAGTTCATCATCCAGAAGTAGTCTTTATAAGCTACGTAGATCTCTAGAACGGTGAATTCTGGATTGTGAGTGCGGTCCATTCCTTCGTTACGGAAGTCTTTTGCAAACTCATAAACACCTGTATATCCTCCAACGATTAGTCTTTTAAGATATAACTCATTTGCAATTCTTAGATATAATGGAATGTCAAGTGCGTTGTGATGAGTGATAAATGGTCTTGCAGTAGCGCCACCTGGGATTGCTTGCAAAATAGGTGTTTCAACCTCTAAATAACCATGATCATTAAAGAAGTTTCTCATAGTATTCATGATTTTACTTCTCTTAATGAAGGTCTCTCTCACTTGAGGATTTACGATTAAGTCTACATAACGCATTCTATATCTTTGCTCTGGATCGGTGAATGCATCATACACTTGACCATCCTTCTCTTTTACAATTGGAAGAACTCTAAGCGACTTGCTAAGTAGTTTAAGCTCCTTTGCATGGATAGATAACTCACCAGCTTGAGTGATGAAAGCATATCCAGAGATGCCAATAATATCTCCAATATCTAGAAGTTTCTTAAAAACAGTATTATATAATGTTTTATCTTCACCTGGGCAGATTTCGTCCCGTTTTATATATATCTGAATTCTACCTGTTTCATCCATTAATTCAATGAAGGCAGCCGCACCCATGATCCTTCTTGTCATGATTCTTCCGGCAACCTTGACATCTTGAAGATTTTTAAGCTCGTCGTTGTACTGTTCGCGCACTTGGCGACAAGTAATATTTACGTCGTAAGCTTCTGCTGGATAAGGCTCTATACCTAGCTCCTTTAGACTCTTCAAAGATTCGCGGCGGATAATCTCCTGCTCGTTTAATTCAGTGTACTCCATATTCTGGTCTTCTTTTTTTTAACTTACAAAAGTAAGTTTTTTTATCAACTTTTGAAATTTAATCAGTATCTTTGTGACTATATGGCCTTAGAAAAAAAATGGATAGTAAGGGAGCCGGGGAACCCCGCCTTAGTGAGACAATTAACATCAGAACTTGGTATAGACCAAGCTCTTGCTAATCTACTTGTTCAAAGGAATATAAAGACTTTCGCTGAGGCAAAGTCTTTTTTCAGACCCCAGCTTGAGAACCTTCACGATCCTTTTCTAATGAAGGATATGGAAAAAGCTGTTAAAAGGTTGTCGGAGGCCATTGATAATCAGGAAAAAATACTAATCTACGGAGACTATGATGTTGACGGAACAACTGCCGTTGCCTTAGTTTACTCTTTTTTAAGACGTTTTTGCGAGAAGAGTGCAGATTATTATATTCCAGACAGATATAATGAGGGGTATGGAGTTTCATATAAAGGCATCGATTGGGCTGCTGATCATGGATTTACGTTAATCATAACGTTAGATTGTGGAATCAAAGCAGTTGAAAAAGTTAAATATGCAAAGGAGAGGGGAATCGATATCATAATTTGTGACCACCACCTTCCTGACGAAAAATTACCTAACGCTGTAGCTGTATTAGATCCTAAACGTTCGGACTGTGATTATCCTTTTGATGATCTCTCTGGATGTGGTGTTGGATTTAAATTTATGCAAGCTTTTGCATCATCTAGAGGAATTCCATTCACCGAACTTGTTCCTCTGTTAGACCTATTAGTAGTAAGTATTGCATCTGACTTAGTTTCCATTACTGGTGAAAATAGAATTCTTGCTCACTTTGGTCTCAAACAGTTAAATGAGTCTCCAAGAAAGGGGCTTCTCTCTGTAATTAAGCTTTCTGGACTTGAGAAGCATGTAATTACGATTGATGATATTGTATTTAAGATCGGCCCAAGAATCAATGCTGCTGGGAGAATGGAGTCTGGAAAGACTGCTGTGGACTTATTGATTTCGAGAAGCGATGTTGAGGCAAAAGAGATTGGAGATACAATCAATACTCACAATAACGATAGGAAGAACATCGATAGAGAGATAACAATAGAGGCTCTTGAGATGGCGATAACTGCAGATGGGTTTGCTAAGAAGAAGGCAACTGTTGTCTATAATCCAAATTGGCACAAAGGTGTTGTTGGTATCGTTGCTTCTAGATTAGTTGAGACATATTATAGACCAACAATTGTTCTTACGCAATCTAATGGTTTAATAACTGGCTCGGCAAGAAGTATTCCTGGATTTGACCTTTATGAGGCAATAGAATCGTGTTCGGATCTGCTAGAAAACTTCGGTGGACATATGTACGCTGCAGGTCTAACTCTCAAAGTGGATAACTTCGATGAGTTTTGCAGAAGGTTTGAGGCTTTTGTGGCAGATAAAGTTACTGAGGAGATTCTAACTCCAATAGTGAATATTGATACTTATTTAGATTTTAAGCAGATTACGGCTAAATTTTTCAGAGTTCTTAAACAGTTTCAACCATTTGGTCCTGGTAATTTGTCTCCAGTATTCTTAACTGAAAATGTTTATGATAATGGGAATGGCAGAAAGGTTGGATCTGATAATGGTCACTTAAAATTAGAGTTGATTCAAGAGGATGATCCTCATAGACATATCTCTGCGATTGCTTTCAATAGATCGGAACATTTTGATCACCTTCATGCTGGAAATCCTGTAGATATATGCTACTCTGTGGCTGAAAACTATTATAGGGGAATTGCCAATATTCAATTACGTGTAAAGGATATCAAACTAAAAGAGGATATTTTCAAATAGAATATTGATAAAAATACTGTCGACTATACTTCGTTGATTGAACTTAGATCTGCTCAATAATTTCTTCGACAATTTCTCTGATACTTTTACCATCCACATCAATAATGAGGGTTGCTGAGTATTTATACCCCTCCTCTCTGACTGAAAAAAGTCTTGATATCTCTTTTTCTAAATCTTCTCCACTCTTCTCTTTTATGTGAGGTCTGCTTTTTTTTGCTTTGATTAACCTGTCTGTTAAAGTAGCACTGTTTCCTCTTAAATAGATACAAAACGTAGTCTCTTTAACAACTTTTTGATTATGAGAAGAGATTAAGGCGCCGCCACCTAATGATAAAACTGTGTATTTACCTGTATTATTAGCTATTACCTCTTCAAGAGACTCTTCTTCTAGTTTCCTGAAATAATCTTCTCCAAGGTTTTCGAAGATTTCTGCAATTGAGAGTCCGCTCTTCTCTTCGATATATTTATCAAGATCTATATACTTGCAGAGAAGTGTTTTAGACAACCTCTCTGCAATAGTGCTTTTTCCAACACCCATAAATCCTGTGAAGGCGATAATCATGGTTTTAAAACAAAGTAGGAGAGTTGTTGTTTACCTCGTTACTTGAGTTTTCGGTATTTTGGGTTTCGTCGTCAACTAGTTCAAATCCTGAAAAAATTTGTTCTTCTCCTGTTACTTCTACCTCTTCGGAGCTGCCATCTTTATCCAATGGTGTCGTGAAAAGGATGGTATCAACCTCATAAGTTGTGATTCTCTTGCCTTTGGCTCTGAAGCTTTTTTTGCCGATGAACTCTTCTACATCAATATACTCTTGAGGGCGTTTTGAATGTTTCCCTCCAAAATTAATCTCAAGTTGAGGATACTTGTCTTCGCAAATCTCAACTAGATATGAACCTGGTGCTTCGCTAATGAACAATTGAACGCTGTTATCGCTTGGCTCAAAAGAGAATCGTTTCACATAAAAGGCATTCATCTCTGCATCAAAATAGGTTGCAGTGTAAACCTTTTGTGTATCTAGTTTCTCTATGATCTTTATCTCACCTTGGTATCTGTTGCTGAGGTCAAAATTTGTAGTGTAATAGTCCCCTGTTTTGCAGATTACAAGAATTTTATCGGTAGGGAGATACTCTCCAAGGAATAGACCTCTTGAATCGGTATTTAATCGATTGATGTCTTGGTCGAACCAAATTGATTGTCCTCCAAATGAAGAGACACCTTTTGATTTGAGTTGGATCTTGTGAACAGGGTTTTTTGAAAGGATGTTACCCATTGATGCTCTTCCTTTGATTGCTAAATTAGCAAAGTCAAATTCAAAGATTAGCTTTTTGAGTTTCGGTCTAGGTTTTAAGTAGACTTTCAATACCTCGGCCTCACCATTTGGGTTTGCGGTAAACCATAACACTTGACTACTCTCTTTTCCTTGAGTCAAATCATATTCTTTATCGCGAGTTACACCTGTTACAGCAAATCTCTTTACATATACCTCTCCCGATTTACCGTTTTTGTAAACAGCATTATATATGCAACGATCATCGTTTTTGTTAAAGACTCCAACATGGATGATATCTCTACCTATAAAGGCCTTTTCGCTAATCTTTGTAACAAGATATTTTCCTGTTTTTAGGAAAACAATAACATCATCTATATCAGAACACTCGCAAATAAATTCTGCATTTTCATCACGTTTAAGATCCATTCCGACAAATCCTTCTAATTTGTTGGCATAGAGCTTAGCATTAGCAACAACTACCTTTGTTGCTTGAATAGTCTCGAAATTGCTTATCTCTGTCTTGCGAGGGAATTTAGATCCATATTTCTTCTTAAGATTAGCATAATATGCGATAGTGAAATCGACTAGTGTTGCTAAATTGTGAGCAACCTCTTTCATCTCCTCTTCGATCTTTTTGATTGCTTGGTCTAGCTCTTTAACGTCAAAAACAGAGATTTTTCTTACTGGTTTTTCAACAAGTTTCAAGACATCTTCCCTTGTAATATCCTTCCTAAGAACATTGCGGAATTTTTGTAGTTCCTCCTCTACTTTGACTAATTGAGCTTCCCAATTTTTAGCATCTTGTTCGAGCACACGATAAATCTTCTCTTCAAAGAAAATCTTTTCGAGAGATGTATAGTGCCATGCGTTTTCTAACTCAGACATTCTTATTTCGAGTTCTGTCTTGAGTAGATGCATTGTGTAGTCGGTATTATGCCTTAGAATTTCATCAACACCTAGGAAACAAGGCTCTTTATCTCTGATTACGCATGAGTTAGGAGAGATTGATAGTTCGCAGTCGGTGAAAGCATAAAGTGCATCTATAGTTTTATCTGGAGAGATGTCATTGTGTAGATGAACTACGATTTCTGCCCCTTCTGACGTATTGTCGTCAACTTTACGAATCTTGATCTTTCCTTTGTCGTTGGCCTTTAGGATTGATTCGATGAGTTTAGATGTTGTCTGACCAAAAGGGATCTCAGTAATTACTAATGTCTTTTTATCGAGCTTAGTTATTCTTGCTCTAACCTTAATTACCGATCCTCTAAGCCCATTGTTGTATTTTGAACAATCAACAAGACCTCCAGTAGGAAAGTCTGGATATAGTACGAAATCTTTACCTTTCAAATAGGCAATAGATGCATCGATTAATTCATTAAAATTATGAGGAAGAATCTTTGAAGCGAGACCTACGGCAATACCCTCTACACCTTGTGCTAATAAAAGTGGAAATTTTACGGGGAGATTTATAGGTTCTAGATTTCTGCCATCATAAGACTTCATCCAGCTAGTTGTCTTTGGATTAAAGACAACATCGTTGGCAAACTTACTGAGCCTTGCCTCGATATATCTTGGTGCAGCTGCTGGATCGCCTGTGAGCGTATTTCCCCAGTTACCTTGACAGTCTATCAAAAGATCCTTTTGACCAAGCTGCACCAAAGCGTCACCGATTGAGGCGTCGCCGTGTGGGTGAAACTGCATTGTGAATCCTATGATGTTTGCAACTTTATTGTACCTCCCATCGTCCATCCTCTTCATTGCGTGAAGAATACGTCTTTGAACAGGTTTTAGACCATCGTTGATATGAGGTACAGCTCTCTCTAAAATAACGTACGAGGCATAGTCCAAAAACCAGTCCTTATACATTCCAGTAAGCTTGTACTTTTTATCTCCTTCGTGAATAAGTTTTTCGAACTTATTACTCTCCGTGGCATCAATATCTACAGGATCCAGTTCTTCTGAATCAAAATCAAGATCTGGGGTGCTCATTATTTTGGTAAGTGTGTTAGTCTAGGATGTAGCCGAACTGTTTGAGTTTGTTCTTATCCTCTCTCCAGTCGGGATTTACTTTTACAAATATCTGCAAAAATACCTTTTTTTCAAAAAAAGTTTCCATGTCCTTTCTGGCTTCTGTGGCTACTCTTTTGAGGGAGGCCCCTTTATTTCCAATGATGATTCCTTTTTGAGAATCCCTCACAACATTGATGATAGCATCGATTTTATAAATATTTGCCTCCTCCTTGAAACTCTCAATTACAACTTCTGTGCAATATGGAATCTCTTTGTCGTAATTGGTAAGGATCTTTTCTCTGATTATCTCAGATGCAAAGAATCTAAGATTTCTGTCGGTAAACATATCCTTGTCGAACCATGCTGGACTTTCGGGTAGATACGACAGTATCCTTGAAAAGACTGCAGACAAATTGAATTTTTCTTGCGCCGATACAGGAATGATTTCGGCTTTTGGAACAAGCTGATGCCATCTCTCAACTATGACCTCAAGATCTTGTTGGTTGCTAAGGTCGATTTTGTTGATAATTATGACAACAGGAATTCTTGATTTACTAAGACGCTCGATGTAAGCTTCGTTTTTGGTAAAATGTTCGACAACATCGGTAACATACAGAATAACATCGGCATCTGTTATAGCTGTATCTACAAACTGCATCATACTCTCTTGGAGCTTATATGATGGTTTTAGGATACCTGGAGTATCAGAGTAGACGATTTGATAATCTTCTCCGTTTACTATACCCATAATTCGATGACGAGTTGTCTGAGCTTTAGATGTCACTATTGAGAGTTTTTCTCCCACTAGCGCGTTCATTAAAGTAGATTTGCCAACATTAGGGTTTCCGATAATGTTGACAAATCCAGATCTATGTTTTTTGATTTCTTCCATTGTTATTCGTAAGAACTCATCTTTAACATTGTAGTCTCTTGTTCTGTAAGGAATCTCCACTGACCTCTGCGGAGGTTCTTTTTGGTTAGTCCTGCAAAATATACTCTGTCAAGTTTCTTTACTTTGTATCCAAGGTGTTCGAAAATTCTTCTTACAACTCTATTTCTACCTGAGTGAATTTCTAATCCTACCTGACTTTTATCTTCATCTATGTATGAAAGCATGTCTGCATGAACATGTCCATCTTCTAGCTCTACTCCTTCAAGAATTTTTTCGAAGTCGTTTTGTTTTAGATTTTTATCAAGGAATACATGATAGATTTTCTTCTTTTCAAATGATGGATGAGTAAGCTTTTCTGCAAGTTCTCCGTCATTTGTCAATAAAAGTACACCTGTTGTTGATCTGTCAAGTCTTCCTACTGGAAATACTCTTTGAGGGCATTTGCCTTCGATAAGATCCATAACAGTTTTTTCGGCGTGAGGGTCAGAAGTTGTAGTAACAAAATCTTTAGGTTTATTCATTAAGATGTAAACTTTTTCCTCTCCTTTTAATCTCTCTCCATTAAATCTCACATCGTCTCCACCATTAATCTTTGTACCAAGTTGAGTTATAACCTCTCCATTTACAGTAACTAATCCCGCTGTAATATAGTCATCCGCCTCTCTTCTTGAGCAAATTCCTGAATTTGCAATGAATTTATTTAAGCGAACTCCTTCGTCTTCTCTACCTCCTTTGCGTCTTGGCTTTGGAGTGTATTCTTCTGCTTTAGGTCTGAAAGGTCTGTCGAAAGATCTCTCTTCTCTGTCGAAAGGTTTTCTATCTCTATCAAATGGCTTTCTTTCGCCATCGAAAGGTTTTCTATCTCTGTCGAAAGGTTTTCTATCTCTGTCAAATGGTTTTCTTTCGCCATCAAATGGTTTTCTATCTCTGTCGAAAGGTTTTCTGTCTCTATCGAAAGGTTTTCTATCTCTGTCGAAAGGTTTTCTGTCTCTATCGAAAGGTTTTCTGTCTCTATCGAAAGGTTTTCTGTCTCTATCGAAAGGTTTTCTTTCGCCATCAAATGGTTTTCTGTCTCTATCGAAAGGTTTTCTATCTCTGTCGAAAGGTTTCCTGTCTCTATCGAAAGGTTTTCTGTCTCTGTCAAAAGGTTTTTTGTCTCTGTCAAAAGGTTTTCTGTCTCTGTCGAAAGGTTTTTTGTCTCTGTCGAAAGGTTTCCTCTCTCTGTCAAACGGTTTTTTCTCTCTGTCGAAAGGTTTTCCGCTTCTCTCATAACTACGGGTGCTCTTCTCAGATTCCCCGAAACGCGAAGATCTCTTCTCAGAAGCGCCTTCTCCGGCGGTTCTTCTCTTTGGTGCATACGGTCTTTCACTGCCGTTGCCTGCTCCCCTCACGGGTCTTTTGCTGCCTGTTCTCATAGAACCTGCTCTGCTTTGATTTTCTTTATTTCTCATTTGAATATAATTCGGGGGCAAAGTTATGTTAATAACAGATATTTTCCTACTTTTACAAAATTAAAGTAGATTTTAAATTCAATTCGATGAAAAAGAGCCTCAAAAAAATTGCTGCCAGGCTTGGCTTTTCCCCTTTGATGAGAGAAAATTTCAATGTGTCGATTAAATCGATTAGGAGTAGCAAACTTAGGTCGATACTCACTATTATGATTATTGCGATAGGGATTACTTCGCTTGTTGGAATTCTTACTGCTACAGATTCTCTGAAGGCTCTTGTGAATGAGAATTTTGGTAAAATGGGGGCAAATTCATTTTCGATTAGGTCTAATTTTTCTGATGATCAGACAGTAGAAAAGAGGCAGAGGGTGATTAATAAGAGGAATATTACCTATAATCAGGCAATGAGTTTCATCGATTTATATGAGGTTAGTTCAATTAAGACTGTGTCAACAACAGCCCTAAATAATGCTACAATAAAATTTGCTTCTCAAAAGACGAATCCTACAATCAGAGTAACTGCAACTGATGAAAATTATCTTCAGTTTGTGGGGGGTAAGATCAGTAAAGGGAGAAATTTGAATTCGAGAGACATGGAGGCTGGGTCGTTTACTTGTGTTATTGGTGACGCAGTAAAGACCGCTTTATTCAAAACAGATGATGCAATTGGAAAGGTAATATCCGTTGGAGCAATTAGATATGAGGTTATTGGTGTATTAGAGAAGCAAGGTTCTACATTCTCCGGTGGGGCAGACAATCAAGTATGGATTCCTCTTTCCAATGCACGTTATTCATTTTTAAACGATCAATCGTTCTACGTTATAGGGATTATTCCTGCAGCAGGTGTTAATCAGCAGCATGCAATTGACGAAGCAGAACAAATTTTCCGTTCGATTCGCAGACTGAGTCCAATAGATGCGTCTGACTTTAGAATAACTAAATCGGATGCAGTAATGGAAGACTTAATGAATATTATGGGTTATGTAACAGCGGCAGCTTTTGTAATTGGAATCATAACTTTGTTGGGAGCTGCAGTTGGCTTGATGAATATTATGCTTGTCTCTGTAAAAGAGAGGACCAGAGAGATTGGTACCAGAAAGGCATTAGGAGCTAATTCTAAAACTATCAAGCAACAGTTTCTTTTTGAATCTATTGTAATAGGTCAAGTTGGGGGAGTAGTTGGGATTCTTCTTGGGATTATCGTAGGGAACTTAACTGCTAGCTTGATGAGCAGTCCATTTGTCATGCCTTGGCTTTGGATGTTTATGGGAGTGATGGTTTGTTTGATTGTAAGTGTTGCTTCTGGATATATTCCTGCTGTTAGAGCAGCTAAATTGGACCCAATTGAAGCTCTTAGATACGAGTAGTATCAATTTATCTCAATCTGAAAATATATGTGATAGTGCCTTCTTGAACGACAGGGGCAGATGAACTTACATTGAACTTTGCTTTTAGAGCAGCTCTTTTTGCAGCATCCCAGAGAGTTCTGTCTTGTACTGTTGTACCGCTGGCACCTGGTATTGCATTAACGACATCGCCATATTGATCTACCATGATTTTTACAACAACACGGCCCGACTTGTTTACATTATATTCAGGTTCTGGAAGGTTTCCCATTAAGGATCTACCGGCAAGACGAGCAGATGGCTCTCCGTCAGTCTTTCCAGTTACGGTATTGCCTTCGGAGTG
>JASDTB010000048.1:0-402 GCA_041441455.1 Bacteroidales bacterium | reverse complement strand
GACCTGCTTTTAGCGATTCACTTACTCTTTTAGCTACATGTAGGTCCGACGAGTCTCTATTGTCTGCCCCAGGGAATAGGGCTCTTTTATTGATTGGCTTCTCCCTTTTTGGTTCGTATCGAGCGATATCACCCTTATCACCCATAGTGCTTTCGGCACTTTTATTTGCTTTTTTTCCTTTGATAGCAGATTCAGACTTTTGCACAAGTCTAACCTCTTTCTTGGGGTCTGGATTCTCGGCTTTGGGCTCGTTACCTGTTTTGACTTTAATCTGCTGAAGGCTTTTATTCTCGTATTCAACAATAATTCCCTTTTCTGCTGGAGGAGGGTAAATTGTTTTGAATCCAGTGCCAAATAATGAAAAGACAAGAACAACATGAACTGCAATAGTCAACCCAACGC
>JASDTB010000047.1:1554-21438 GCA_041441455.1 Bacteroidales bacterium | reverse complement strand
ATGCTGCAAGGGCGGCTGCAGTAGAAGTTGTAGTATCACCGTGTACAAATACTATATCGGGTTTTGATTCAATAAGCACGTCTCTCATGCCAATTAAAACCTTACTTGTGATATCATACAAGTCTTGACCTTGTTTCATGATGTTTAAATCATAGTCTGGCTTAAGTTCGAATAGGTTTAGAACCTGATCGAGCATCTCTCTATGTTGGCCAGTAACGCAAAGAATCGTTTCGAAACCTTCGGGATGTGATTGAAACGCCTTTACCAAAGGAGCCATTTTAATTGCTTCCGGACGTGTTCCGAAAACAAGAAGTACCCTTTTCATATTGATTGTTTTAGTTTATTCAGATTAACCATTTTTTGTCCAAGAACCAGCAAAGTGGTGGATGCAATATGTATTTTCCGTCAATTCTATCTCTCCAGTTTTATAAGACTTCGGACAAAAAAAGTCTTTTGGAAAAAGATGCAACTGATTGTCGTAAACTTGATAAGAGTTATTCAACACAACTCCCTTTTTTTTACTAAATATTCTTGAGATTATCAGTGTATTTGGAGTCTTGTTCAGTCTTCCGTTCCAACGAACAAAAGGCTTCTTATCATAATATTTAATGAGCTCATCAATCCATTTCAACCCCTTTTCTGAAGCCATGATACCAGTTGGAATTAAGTCACCTGTCTCAAATCCAGAAAAGGCAGGTAGCTCTAAGAACTTATCTATATTCTTTGTAATCTCAACATCAGTATCCATATAGACACCACCAAAATTTTTCAGGGCATACAGACGAACATAGTCGGTAACGAAAGCAAACTTTCTTTTTTCATATGCCTGACGAGTAAATTTTAGTGAGTTAACATCGAAATTATCCTCATTCCATAGCATAATTTCGTAATCAGGAAGATATCTCTTCCATGACTCAATGCACATTTTAGCTAATTCGGGCATTTCGCCTCTTCCGAACCAGCAATAATGAATTATTTTTGGTATCATGTTACCGATTTTAATGAATATCTACACCAATCAGGTGCATAAACTCCTCTCTTGTACGAATATCCTTAAGAAATGCACCAGTATATGCAGCTGTAGTAGTTACTGAATTTTGCTTCTGCACACCTCTTATCTGCATACACATGTGCGATGCTTCAATCACAACTGCAACCCCAAGAGGATTAAGTGTATCTTGGATACAATCCCTTATCTGAACTGTCAACCTCTCTTGTACTTGCAATCTTCTGGCAAAAGCCTCAACAACACGAGCAACTTTACTTAATCCAGTAATATAACCATTCGGAATGTATGCAACATGAGCCTTCCCATAAAATGGTAGCATATGATGCTCACAAAGAGAATATAATTCAATATCTTTCACAAGTACCATCTGTTTGTACTCCTCTTTGAATTTAGCAGAATTCAGGATTGCTGCCGGGTCTGCCTGATACCCTTGTGTCAAGAACTGCAAAGATTTTGCAACCCTCTCAGGTGTCTTCAAAAGCCCCTCTCTATCAGGATCCTCCCCTAGTTGAACAAGTACCTCTTTATAGAGTCTTGATAACTCATCAGTGGTTTCTTGATCGTATTGTTCTATCTTTGTATATGCCATAATTATTGCCTAATTTTAGCGCAATATTACAAAAAATTGTTCTACAAATGGATATATCTGTTGTAATCAACACATACAACGCATCAAAACACCTCGCAAAGACATTAGATTCAGTCAGATTGGTAGAAGACATCGTTGTCTGCGACATGTATAGCGACGACGACACAGTGGAGATCGCGAAAAGTTACGGATGTCGCGTTGTCTATTTTGAAAAGTGCGGAATCTGTGAACCTGCAAGGAATTTTGCAATTCAATCTGCTAAACATGACTGGGTATTGCTGTTAGATGCCGACGAAGTGGTCTCACCTCAACTCTTTGAATATCTAAAGTCTCATATTGCAACCGATAAGCCTGCAGAGGGATTATTTATTCCACGAAAAAACTTTTTTCACGGAGTCTTCATGCACGCATCTTATCCCGATTATATCTTAAGATTTTTCAAAAAATCTAGTTGTGACTGGCCTCCAATAATTCACTCTGTCCCCAAAATTGACGGGAGAGTTGAATACATAAACAAAAAGAGAAGAGATCTGGCGATCATCCATCTCGACGACCAAACTGTTGCGCAGCGAATTGCAAAAATGAATAATTATACCGACAAAGAGATTATCCGATTAAGAGAGAGGGGAAGAACATTTGGATACTTTTCGGTGTTTGGTAGATCGTTTACATTTTTTATAAAGTTTTATTTCATCAAGGGTGGATTCAGAGACGGAAAGATGGGGCTAGTCTACTCAGTTTTACATACATTTTACAGATTTTTAATCATAGCTAAATCATGGGAAAAGCAAGAATCTTAATTACATCTGCAGAGGAAGAGGAGATTATTACAGCCAAACAGGCATTCAACTCCCTTACAAAAGAGGAACAAGAGCTACTCGAAGTTGAATATATGCTAACAGGAATTGGCACAACTAGCACAAGCTACCGATTGACAAAACAACTCTGTTGTGCTGAGACTCCATACGACCTTGTTGTAAATACTGGCATTGCTGGTAGTTTTTCGGAAGAGTTTCCAATTGGGGCAGTTGCAAGAATCGACAAAGAGTACTTTGGAGACCTAGGATTTGAGACATTTTCGGGATTTCAGACACTTTTCGAATATCAGATCTTAGATGCAGATACATTCCCTTTCAAGGGAGGAGCCCTTAATGCACCACTTTTAGGCGACAGACTTGAAAATGCGCTGTCTCACATAAAAAAAGCCTCGTCTGTAACAGTCCAAACTGTTAGTGGTCTTCCCGAAAAGACAGACAGACTCAGAATGGGTTTCTCTCCTCAAATCGAGAGCATGGAGGGAGCAGCATTCTTTTACATCTGCCTTCTGGAGCGTGTGCCTTTTATTGAGCTTCGCTCAGTCTCAAACGAAGTAGGCGAACGCGACCGAACTAAATGGAACATCCCTTTAGCTCTGGAAAATCTAAAAAAAGAGACCGCAAATCTACTTAAAGCCCTGATCTCCCAATAACATGAAAATCAGACTAGCAATCTCACCTTGTCCCAATGACACATTTGCATTCGAGGCACTGCTAAACGGTAGAATTGATACCGAAGGTCTTGAATTTGAAACAACTTTGGCAGACATTCAACAACTCAACAATTTTGCTTCGGCAGGCGAGTTTGATGTGTGCAAAGTTAGTTACAGTGCTTTTTTCGGTTTTTGCGATCAATACGCAATGCTTAAGAGCGGAAGTGCACTTGGCTACAATGTAGGACCACTGCTGGTTTGTTCAAATGAGTCATTATCCAAAAATTTCGATGCCAAAAATTCGACAATTGCGATTCCAGGAAAAGGGACCACTGCATATCTACTTTTAAGGCATCTATTCCCAGAGGCTACCAATACAAGAGAACTAATCTTTTCCGATATTGAACAAGCGGTAATCAACGGCAAGTTCGACGCTGGAGTACTTATCCACGAAGGTCGATTTACCTACAGCAGCAAAGGTCTCTATTTAATCAATGATTTAGGAGAACTGTGGCAAAACAGATATTCATTACCTATCCCTTTGGGAGGAATATCTGTCAAGAGGAGCTTATCACATCTTCACGAAAAACTAAATCGAATCTTACAAAGAAGTATCGAGTTTGCTATTGCAAACCCTTCTCTATCTACCGATTACATCAGAGCAAATGCACAAGAGATGAGCGAAGATGTACAAAGAAAGCATATTGAGCTTTATGTTAATAGTGACACTTATGAAATCAGCAAAGAGGGAAGAGATGCTGTTTCAAAACTTTTCAGCACTGCAATTGATGCAAACATGCTAAAAGAGGCTCAAATAAATATGGCAAATAATCTTTTTATTTTATAGATTTACATTCTAAAAAAATTTTCTCATGAAGCAGGAGATCATAAAAATATCGAACATCAAAAAAATCTACACAGTGGGAAACCAAGAGGTAAGAGCCCTCAATGGCGTAGATTTAACCATTTATAAGAACGAATATGTTGCAATCATGGGGCCCTCTGGTTCGGGAAAATCCACTATGATGAACATCCTTGGATGTCTTGATAGCCCTACCAGCGGATCATATATATTAAATGGGACCGATGTCAGCAAGATGAAAGACAACGATCTTGCAGAGGTGAGAAACAAAGAGATTGGATTTATATTCCAATCATTCAATCTTTTACCAAGATACACAGCTCTCGACAACGTAGCTCTCCCTCTTATTTATGCAGGCGCATCAAAAGCTGAAAGGGATCAAAAAGCTACAGAAGCACTTTTAAGCGTCGATCTTGGTGAGAGGATGCACCATAAACCAAATGAATTATCGGGAGGTCAAAGACAAAGGGTTGCCGTTGCAAGAGCTTTGGTAAACAATCCCTCTATCATACTTGCCGACGAACCAACAGGTAACCTCGATACAAAGACATCAATCGACATCATGAAACTTTTCGAGGAGATCCACAACAAAGGTAATACAGTGATTGTTGTTACGCACGAGGAGGACATTGCAAAACATGCAAAAAGAATCATTCGTCTTAGAGACGGACTGATCGAGTCCGATACCGAAAACAATTAATCCGATTTACAAATGAACATCTATACTAAAACCGGTGACAAAGGGAGAACATCCCTTGTGAGCGGACAAAGAGTAAGCAAAAATCACCCAAGAGTTGAATCATACGGAAACGTAGATGAACTTATCTCCCACTTAGCTTTACTTAGAGTGGAGCTAGAAGGCAAAAACATCACCGACCATCTTAGACGTATTCAAGCTGCTTTAATGCTTGGTGCGGCTCATCTAGCAACAGACGGTCATGTTGAGAGGCTGAAACCTTTCGACGAAGGAGAGATTACATTCTTAGAGGGAGAGATTGACAGTATGCAATCTGAATTACCACCACAGACTGCATTCATTTTACCTGCAGGTCCAAGAGCAGCAGCTGTTTGCCACATTGCACGCACTGTTTGCCGCAGAGCAGAAAGGTCTGCCATTCCGCTACTTGAAGACGAGAAACTTGTTGTGGTTGTAAAATATCTCAACAGACTATCCGACTACTTATTTGTTTATGCTAGATACATTGCGTGGAAAGAGGGAGTGACAGACGATTTTTGGCATCAGTAATATTAGTTTATTTCTTGCTCTGTTAAGTTGTTATTCAAAAATAATTCACTAACTTCGCAAACTATTTGCAAAATAATTCACAAGTGATTAATTTTTAATTATTTACACTATGTATTGGACACTCGAATTAGCTTCAAAGCTTGAAGATGCTCCATGGCCTGCAACCAAGGAAGAGTTAATTGACTATGCTACCCGCTCGGGAGCACCGCTTGAGGTAATTGAAAACCTTGAGGATCTTGAAGATGACGGCGAAGTCTACGATAGCATCGAAGACATCTGGCCTGACTATCCAAGCAAGGAAGATTTTTTCTTCAACGAAGAGGAATATTAATCAAGTAAAAAGATGAAGATCATTATAGCTGGCGCCGGCGAAGTCGGACGTCATCTTGCAAAAATGCTCAGCAATGAGTACCACGATCTGACAGTCATCGACAGCGACGAAGAGAGATTAAGCAGAATAGCCGAGAGCGCTGACGTAGTGACCGTTCTCGGCTCTCCTACTTCTATAAAGACTCTTGAAGCTGCTGGCGCACCTAAAGCAGATCTGTTTATTGCTGTGAGCCCTGCCCAAGAGCAGGATGTTAACATTATCAGCTCAATCTTGGCAAAAAAAATGGGTAGTGCAAGAGTTACTGCCAGGATTAACAACGATGAATATCTCAAGAACGAGAACAAACTTCTGTTCACAGAGATGGGTATTGACCTTCTATTCTACCCAGAAAAAATTGCATCACACGAAATTATAGATCTTCTCAAACAGACAGGCACTTCTGAATTCATGGATTTTTCTGGAGGCAAACTTCAATTGATCGTTTTCAGACTTGACGACGGTGCACCACTTATCGACAGAACAATGTCGGAAGTTGCCGAACTTACAAGCGAAACACCTTATCGTGCGGTTGCGATCTCTAGAGAGGGCAAGACAATTATCCCAAGAGGTTCTACGACCTTCAAAATGCATGATCTTGTTTTTGTGATTTCTAAAAAAGAGGGCGTAAAAGAGGTAATGAGCTACTCAGGGAAAGACAATATCGATGTTAAGAGGTTGATGATTGTTGGTGGTGGAAGAATTGGAGAGATGGTTGCCAGAAAACTTGAACACTCTTTGGAGCACATCAAGATGATCGAACTCAAAAAAGAGAGATGCGACTACTTATCTGAGTCATTAAGCAAAACTTTGATTATAAACGGAGACGGCCGTAACACCGACCTTTTAATTGAGGAAGATGTTGCCAACTTCGATGCGTTCGTCGCTGTTACAAGTAGTTCAGAGACCAATATCCTTTCATGCGTAGCTGCAAAGAGAATGGGTGTCTCTAAGACTATTGCCGAAGTTGAGAATATCGATTATATAAAACTGGCTGAGGGGATGGGTGTAGATGCTGTTATCAACAAAAAGCTCATTACTGCCGGAAGAATCTTTAGATTTACTCTAAGTAACAAAGTCCAATCGATCAAATGTCTCAACGGATCTGATGCCGAAATTCTTGAATTTATCGCTAATCCAAATAGTGCAATTACAAGAGACAAAATACGTCACCTGAATTTCCCAAAAGATGCAATCATCGGAGGAGTAATCAGAGGAACAAACAGTTTTATTGCCCTAGGAGACACAGAGATAAAACCATACGACAGAGTAGTTGTATTTGCATTGCCATCAGCACTAAGTAAAGTAAATAAGTTCTTTGTATAGTCTACTTATTTATAAATCATATAACGATATTTGTAACATAAAATATATTAACCGCGGAATACTTTGCATTCCGCGGTTTTATTTTTTATTCCGAATAATCATAAAAGTGATATAATCCATAAGTCTTAAACTCAATTATTATTATAATTTTTCACATTTAAGTAGGATATTCATTACAAATTAATACCTTTGTATGATAAATTAATTTTTTCAAAAATTTAAATTATCACATAGAGATATGGTTCAATATTCTTTTAAAACAAGCGGTAAGACAAGGATGGAACATGACCTTCTTGGCGATAAGGAGGTTCCCGAAGAGGCGTTGTTTGGTGTTCAAACATTAAGATGTATCGAAAACTTCGACATAAGCAGAGCACTACTTTGCCAATATCCACAATTCATTAAAGCCTTTGGCATCGTAAAGATGGGTGCTATTATGGCAAATCATAAACTTGGGCTTGTAAGCGACGACATCAAGAATTATGTTGTTGCAGCTTGCCAAGAGCTAATTGATGGTAAACATCTAGAGCATTTCCCAGTAGACATGGTACAAGGAGGAGCAGGAACCAGCATGAATATGAATGCTAACGAGGTGATTGCGAATCGTGCCCTTGAGATGATGGGAAAGAAGCATGGTGAATATCAACACATTCATCCGAATGACCATGTAAATATGGCTCAATCTACAAATGATGCATATCCAAGCGCAATGCATTTAGGATTCTACATGACACACAAAGATGTGAAAGAGTCATTAGAGAGACTGATTGCTTCATTCGAAGCGAAAGAGCTTGAGTTTGCAAACATCATAAAAATGGGTAGAACTCAACTTCAAGACGCAGTTCCAATGACTTTAGGTCAAAGCTTTGGCGCCTATAAATCTGCAATGAAGAATGAATTAGCTCGTCTAGACAAGGCTGCTGAAGAGTTTTTGACTATCAACATGGGCGCGACAGCTATTGGAACAGGAATTACGGCTGAGCCTGGTTACGCAGAATCATGCACCGAATATATTCGTCAAATCACAGGTTGGGATATTCAACTTGCGGAAAATCTTATTGAAGCTACTCATGACACATCTTGCATGGTACTCTATTCTGCACAATTAAAGCAGATTGCAATTAGACTTTCTAAGATTTGCAACGATCTTCGTCTCCTTGCATCTGGCCCAAGAACAGGTATTGCAGAGATAAATCTGCCTCCAAAACAACCAGGATCTTCAATTATGCCTGGAAAAGTGAATCCTGTAATCCCAGAGGTGGTTAACCAAGTTTGTTTCAAAGTAATTGGTAATGATCTTACAGTTACTCTTGCTTCGGAGGCTGCTCAATTAGAGCTCAATGTTATGGAACCAGTTATGGTTCAAAGCTTAGTTGAGTCATGTGATTGGATGTCGAGAGCATTTGACTGTTTGAGAGTTGAGTGCATTGATGGAATCACTGCAAACCCAGAACATTGCCGCCACATGGTAGAACATAGCATTGGTATTGTTACTGCATTAAAACCATATATTGGATATTCAAACTGTACCGAAATCGCTAAAACAGCTCTTGAAACCGGAGGTAGCGTTTATCAGCTTGTAATTGATAGAAAACTACTTACAAAAGAGCAACTGGACATCATTTTAGACCCTAAGCATATGATCCGTCCAACTAAAATCGAGCTTTAAGCTATTACATAATTACTTTACTACACATTATTTAAGGGAAGAGGCTGACTAAAATCCAAAATTTAGTCAGCCTCTTTTTATAATCTTTGCATCGAAATCATTAACTCTACTACTTGAGAGTAGTTATTGATGCCGCTCTTAATATTGTTACTCTTCAAATATTTATCATAGGCTTTGCTTTGAATCTCCCCCATCTTTTTATTATAACGCTCTGTCCATTTCTTGATATTCTCTCGGTATTGATCAATAATCTCACTATCAATTGTCTTAATATATTCTGCAAACTCTTGATCACTCGTAGAGTTCTTTTTGGCATCTGACAATACATATCTGAGTACTCCAAAATAGCCACTATAGCGAACCTCAGGCATCTCCGACGAGGTGCAAGCCATAAACGCCAAAAGGTTTGCCTCTCCCTCGTCTGTTATACCCAATGCATGAGCCGCCTCGTGAGCATAAGAGAAAGGAAATTCAACGGCAGAGAGATCCTTATTCAGGTTGATCTCAATAAACATAGGATTCATGTAACCCGCAATTGCCACTTTAGACATTAGAGAGCTCATCAGCGACTCTTTAGGCTCTAAATGTTCCCATGGTTCAGCTATACCCGTTTTGATAGAGTATCTCTCATCAAGAGATTCGTATGCTAAATTTATATCATGAACTACTGCTGCCTTGTCTATAAGCGAATAAGGTGTATAGGATTGATTGAGCCTTAGAGCAAAAGTGTCTGCAAATTGTTTGAACTCTTGGGATGAGTATTCTGCTTTTTGTACTCCAGTTCGAGAATAAAAGTCATCTCTAAAGTAATTTAACCCCCATGCTATATAAAACCAGATATAAAGTTTTATCAGAAATTTTAAAAAGTAGACTGTCTGAACTAATCTATGTCGGTATCCAAATATTATTGTCACAATATAGACTATAGCAGTAAATATGAGCAATATAGAGACAATTTCAGTTAATGAAAAAGGGAAGAACGAGGATATCCATGATAATGGTTTTGCAATAAATGGGTAGATGTGTATTGCGTAGTACTCGCCAAAATAATTTGAACTTCTAATTACAAAAATTGCCACAAGCATGATTGCAAGCACAGCATAGCCAAAAATGCTACGAACTGAGTAGAGCGATTTTAACTCTATCTTTTTATCATCATTATACATATCTACTGCCGATTAGAAAATATGAAATAAAGATAATCATATTTGTAATATCTTTGCACCCTATGGCAAGTTATCTACAGGCAGAAAACCTCAGCAAATCGTACGGACCAAGAGTCCTATTTAAAGATATCAGTTTCAATATCAATGAAGGCGAAAAGATTGCACTTATCGCCCCAAATGGAACTGGAAAAAGCTCACTTCTTAAGATCATCGCAGGGATAGACAGCTCCGACACTGGAGGTAGTGTGAAGTTCATGAAAGAGATTAAAGTGATCTATCTAGAACAAAATCCACAATTTGAAAAGGAGAAGAGCGTTTTTGAAGCGGTATTCAACTCTGCAGGCGGACTGTCCGAGGTGATTAAAGAGTACGAAGAGGCACTTGAGTCGCATGACACTGCAAGGATAGAAAAAGCAATCCATTTAATGGACCAGACTGATGCTTGGCAGTATGAGACAAAGGTTAAACAAGTTTTAAGTAATCTTCGAATTGACAATCTTAATCAGAAGGTGGGAGAGCTTTCGGGAGGTCAAATTAAAAGAATCGCATTAGCAGGAGTTATTCTTAGTGAGTCCGACTTAATTATTCTTGACGAACCAACCAACCATCTAGATCTAGATGTAATTGAGTATTTGGAAGAGTATCTTAAAAGAGCATCATGCACACTTTTAATGGTTACCCATGATAGATATTTCCTCGACCGCATCTGCACTGAGATCCTTGAGATGGATAACGGCAAACTTTATAGCTATAAAGGCAACTATTCATATTTTCTGGAAAAAAGAGACGAGAGGATTCAGAACTTCAACAGCGAGACAGAAAAGGCTCGCAACCTTCTAAGGACTGAGCTCGACTGGATGAGGAGAATGCCACAGGCAAGAGCTACAAAGGCAAAATACAGAATTGATGCATTTTATGAACTGCAAGAGAGAGCCTCTCAGTCTCACAATGAAAAGAGTGTTAAGATAAACGTCGGAACCTCAAGGCTTGGGAAAAAGATAATCCATTGCAAAAGTCTCACTCACAAGTATGGAGACTATTGCACAGTTAATGACTTCACTTATAACTTTTCCAGGTTTGAAAAAATTGGAATTGTTGGTGCTAACGGCGCTGGGAAGTCCACTTTTCTTAATCTTTTAACAGGAGCTATCGCCCCCTCTTCGGGAACTGTCGATTGTGGAGAGACGATTAAATTCGGCTATTACACTCAAAAGGGCTTAGATTTCCAGCCAGGTCAAAAGGTAATTGAAATCCTGCAGGAGATTGCTGAGTATGTAACTTTAGCAGATGGGAGCACGATGTCTGTTAGCTCTTTCCTCAATTATTTCCTCTTCCCTCCAGCTACACACTACACCCAAGTCGAAAAGCTTAGCGGAGGAGAACTTCGCCGGCTCTATTTAGTCTCTGTTTTGATGAGCAACCCTAATTTTCTAATTCTCGACGAGCCAACAAATGACTTAGACATTATGACTCTTAATGTTTTAGAGGAGTATTTGAAAAATTTTGGAGGTTGTCTTCTAATTGTTTCTCACGATAGGTATTTTCTTGACAAGATTGCAGACCACATATTTGTCTTTAAAGGAGATGGATTAATTAAAGATTTTCCAGGCTCTTATTCCGATTACAGGGAATTTGCACAGCTTGAGGAAAAGGTTCAGAAAGAGGCAAGGGATGTGCAAAAAAGAAGCGAATCAAAGGCGAAAGATAATAATAATCAACCAATAGCATCAAACGACAAGCCTAAAAAACTCTCTTATAAAGAGCAGAAGGAGCTTGAGCAACTCTCCGCCGAAATAGAGACATTGACTGCCGAAAAGGATAAGTTAGAGACGGAACTGTCGTCTGGGACACTTGCAGCCGACAAGCTTATGGAGGCATCAAATAGAATTGGGGAGATTATGGAGCTCCTCGATGAAAAAGAGCTCCGTTGGCTAGAGCTAAGCTGTTAATTAATAATGCATTTAATTGGAGACTGTCTGTAACATCCGTTACACGAAATACACTTTGGCTTATATTCGGGATTTTCAATCCACTTATTTACTAAATCTGGTTCGCAAAGAAGAGGTCTGGCAATCGAATAGTATTCTATTGTCGTCTCTTGTAAGATTTGCTGCATCCTTAAATAATCCCTGTTGCCTCCCATAAGTATCACTGGAATTTTAACTGCGTCTGCAATCTTTTTTGTAGGCTCTAAATAGTATGATTGTAGCTCTGGTTTATTGATTTTTGTTCTTGCTGGTCCAACTCCTTTTCCCGAAGTCTCATTAACTCCACTGATTTCAATCATATCAACCCCTGCTCGCTCTAAAATTTTTGCAACTTCAATCGCCTCATCAAGAACAAGCCCCTCTCCTTCATCCATGTAATCATCATGATTCATTTTAACCATAATAATAAACTCTTCTCCCAACTTTTTTCTGATACTCTCAACAATCTCAGTAAAAATTCTTGCTCTGTTTACGATACTCCCACCATATTTATCAGTTCTTCTGTTACAATATGGAGTTAGAAACTGACTTAATAAATAACCATGAGCCCCATGTAGCTCTACAGCATCATACCCTGCTCTCTTAGCCCTAATAGCTGCATTTGTAAACATCATTATTACATAATCAATATCAGTCTGAGACATCTCTTTAGGAGTTATCCCTGTAACCCTGTTCTTTACAGCTGATGGGCCGAATAGTGTAGCAAATTTATAATCTGGATGATTTGTCTGTGAACCACCATAAGCAATCTGTAATGCTACCGCAGTTCCTTCTGAATGAATCAAATCTACAAGACGCTTATGTTCCTCTACAAATTTATCATCATATATTCCTGCCATTCCAGGATTAGGTCGATCGTTTGAATCTGCCATTACATAACCAGTAATAATCATTCCTACTCCACCTTTGGCAAGTTTTTCATAAGTTTCAAATATCTCTTGTGTAAGATGCCCTTCATTATCTGCCATCTTCATCCATAAAGCAGATCTAATGAGTCTATTTTTCAATACAATACTCTTAATTTTTGTCTTATCGGTCAACAACATAATTTCTATTTTTTTTGCAAAAATATTTAGAATTTATCTATTATTAAAATAAGTCTTTTTATATATTTGTATTATTTGAATAATATATAAAAAGTGTCAAATCAATAATTATACTCTAAAATCAAAATGGTTAATCTAGAATGGTACAGAAGCTTTAAAGCTATTTATGATAAGGGGACAATTACCTCTGCAGCAGACTCTCTATTTATTTCTCAGCCAGGTGTCAGTTTACATCTAAGCTCACTCGAAAGCTATATGGGGGTAAAACTTTTTGACAGAGTCTCAAAAAAAATGGTTCCAACCGAGCAGGGAAAAGTTTTATATAACAGCATTATTGACTCTATACGTAAACTGGAATATGTTGAAAAAGTAACACAAAAAAGTATTGAAAAGAACACAATAACAATCAGAATTGGAATGTGTTATGAAACTTTCCAGCATGTTCTTGAGAAGCATATCCCTACATTTAATTTTAATCTAATCACCGACTTTTCTGACTATCACGACCTTTTAAAAAAATTGGAAAAAGGGATGAACGACATCGTTGTCACTCCTCATAAAGAAGAACTTAAAGGAATAGAATATATTGAAGTTGGTCAAGAGAATATACTTTTAGTTGGAAGCGTAGATATCGACAAGCAAGAGTTAGACAAAATCATAATTAGTAGAACAAAGGATGATATTGTTAAATTTGTAAAACGCCACAAGATTTACGGGACATCAAACGATAACGAGCATTTTATCCGTTTTTGGAAAGAGAATTTTAACTCTTTTCCCGATTTTCGTGCAAACTATGTTGTTCCCAATTTTAAATCTATCATCAACTGTTTAAGTGTCGGATCGGGTATCTCTATTGTTCCAGATTTTTTATGTAAACATCATTTTAACGAAGGGAAACTGATTAATTTATGGCAAGGTTACAAACCCATTCACAACAAAATTTATTTAGCCTATAGAAAAAACTCAATTTATGAACAGCAATGTTCTGTGATTAATGAAATCTTTAAAAGTGAGCTACTTTAATTTTTTACTTATGTAATTAAATCTTATATTTATCACTGATTATTAACCAATTAAATAAGTAAATAGATAATCATGGTAAAAATATTACACCTCGTTTTGTTTATCTGTATTGTTTTGGAGTTATCTGCTCAACAAAACATCAAAATCCAGACAATTTCTGAGAATGAAAAAAAAGCAGTTTCGGGAGTAGATGTTATCCTCTTTAATCGAAGCGACACTAACAAAATTGTCGATTTTAAAGTAACCGATAAAAATGGTTATGCTCAATTTAACCTAAAAAAATTAGGAGAATGGAGACTGAAAGTTTCATGTTTAGGTTACATATCTAGTACTATTGAATTTACTACTAATAATGAAAAAGACACTATTTTGCTTCCCTTTATTGCTCTCAAAGAAGATACTCGTCTAATTAAGGAAATCAAAATTACTGCAAGTAGAAAAAATTTAAATCTTGATCATATTGCGTTAACTTTTAACAGCGAACAAATCAATAAAGCAAAAAATGCTAGCGAGTTAATGCTTAATATCCCTCATGTTTACTTTAATAAAATTCAAAATTCAATATCTACATCCGACAATAAACCAATCTTGATACTTATAAATGGGATTGTCTCTAGCAACGAAGATCTTAAATTAATACCAGCTGAAAAAGTTAAAAAGACTGAATATTACAATGTTCCATCTGTACGATATTTTGATAAAGGAAAAGTACTTAGTATTACTACAAAGCAACTTGACGATGGATGGGCAGGTGACTTCTATTTAAGTAGCTCAGGATTCTTTTCTATGTTTACACCAATTGTTTCATATATAAAGAATAATCAAAAATTCTCTCTAGGATACACTCTATTCGAAAATAATTTAATGAACAACAAACGTGACTTTGTTGATAAATCTTGGAATTACAGTATTGATAATAAAGAATATATTTATAATGCAAAGCAAGATGAGAGAGATTTTAACATATCCCATAATTTTGAATTTACTTATTCTCGAAGTAAAGAAAAGAATTACTCATTTCAGCTAAAAGGAAGCTTTGGAATGTCTGATATAAAATATGATGCAAACAAAAAAATAGTACTATCGTTAAATAATATCGTTGACAATAAACTTGGATTTCTAACGAGTAACACTAGTAGCTATGCACCAAAAATCGATATCTATTACTCCAAAAAATTTAAATCCAATAATTACATCGATTTAAATCTTGTAGTGCAAAACAGTTCTACAAAACAATTGGCCCATTCTATTGAAGGAGGAGTTAACTCTTTCGAGGAAAATATGAAGTCTAATTCTTCCAAAACAACAATAATTGGAGAGGCTGCATACACTGCCAAATTTCTGAAGTCGAGATTTTTGAGTGGATATAGATTTATTGGATGGTGGACAAATAACACACTAACAAACGCATTACACGATAACTACGAATATAATAACAACCTTAATTCTCATTACATCTATTCTGAACTATCTAGAAAATTTTCAAAATTCTCTTATCGTATAAGTTTGGGTGGACATCTTGTTCATAATAGAGATAACGAAAAGCAATCACAACTATCTTTTTCTCCTCGAGTTATGTTAGGGTATTCATTTAACGAGAGCAATATTCTCTCTGCCAATTATAATTCAGAGGTAAATACTCCAGGAACAGCAGACCTTTCAAACAACTCTATCTTGATAATGAATGATATTGTAAGAACGGGAAATCCAAACTTGCTCTCATCTAAAAAGCATGAATATAACTTAACGTTTAACAGAAGTGATAAAAATGGAATTTATGATATTGAGATTATTGCCGCTTATAACTTAAATAATAAATCAATCTATTACCAATTCGAAGAACGAAATATAAATGGCAAGAATGTTTTTGTTCAATTTCCCTCAAATGCTTCTAAAGACTCTGAACTTGGGATTACTGCAAATCTAACACTTCATCCATTAAAAGGATTGAGAATAGGATCTTCTAGTAGTATCATCTACCAATCATTTAGAGCAAATCCAAACCAATCAACATTCTCTGGTTATTTTTATCCCATCTCTATCTTTGCCTCATACTCATATAAAAATTTCAATATTGATTATTCTCAAAAATTCAAAAGTGACTATTTAAATGCACTATTCATTAAAGGAATTGAACCCATTTCCTATATAGCGTTATCATATCAGTATAAATCATTTTCATTTGGAGCAACTGCCTATTTCCCATTTACAAAAAATACATTCATTAATAAAACAACTCCTCAAAGTAAAATTGAAATTTTAGAAGCCTATCAATTAAAAACAAAAGAGACAACATTTGGAATATCTATTAATTGGAGTTTTAACACATCTAAAAAGCAATTTTATGAAAGGAGAAAACTGGATAATACTCCAGAATCTTCAGAATCTTTTGGTGTAAAATAACAAAGAGGGCAACTAAAATCTTTTTAGTCACCCTCTTATATATGAATTCTCGTTTTGAGAGCTATTATTCCATCAGCTTTTTGTACTTGAATCTTTTTGGTGTCAGGTCGCCAAGTCTGCGTTTTTTGTTCTCTTCATATTCTGAGTATGACCCCTCGAAGAAGTAGACTTTTGAGTCGCCTTCGAAAGCAAGAATATGCGTTGCGATACGATCCAAGAACCATCTATCGTGAGAGATGATTACAGCACAACCTGCGAAATTCTCAAGACCCTCTTCCAGTGCACGGATTGTATTTACGTCAACGTCATTTGTTGGCTCATCGAGAAGAAGAACGTTTGCCTCCTCTTTTAGAGTCAGAGCAAGGTGCAATCTGTTTCTTTCACCACCCGAAAGGATACCACATTTTTTCTCTTGATCACCTCCAGAGAAGTTAAAGCGAGACACATAGGCTCTTGCATTAACCTCCTTATTTCCAAGCTTTACAAACTCTGAATTTTGAGAAATTGTCTCATAAACAGATTTATCTGGATCTATTTGCTTGTGTTGTTGATCAACGTACGCAACTTTTACTGTCTCTCCAACATTGAAGTTTCCGGCATTTGGCTCTTCAAGCCCCATTATAAGGCGGAATAGTGTTGTCTTTCCTGCTCCATTTGGACCAATCACACCAACAATACCTGCAGGTGGAAGTTTGAAGTTCAAATCTTCGTATAGAATTCTGTCACCATAAGCTTTTGTTACACCAACAGCTTCGATAACTTTATCTCCTAAACGTGGTCCGTTAGGAATAAAGATCTCCAATTTTTCCTCTTTCTGGCGTCCATCTTCATTTAACATCTTTTCGTAAGCCGACAGACGTGCCTTCGACTTAGCCTGACGAGCTTTTGGAGCCATTCTTACCCATTCCAACTCTCTCTCAAGAGTCTTTCTGCGTTTACTCTCTTGCTTCTCCTCCATTCCCAATCTGGTAGACTTTTGATCTAGCCACGAAGAGTAGTTTCCTTTCCATGGAATACCTTCGCCTCTGTCTAGCTCAAGAATCCATCCTGCTACATTGTCGAGGAAGTAACGGTCGTGGGTAACAGCGATAACTGTTCCTTTGTATTGTTGAAGATGCGCCTCTAACCATTGAATACTCTCAGTATCTAAGTGGTTGGTAGGCTCATCAAGTAGTAGCACATCTGGCTCTTTTAATAGTAGGCGGCATAGCGCAATACGTCTACGTTCACCACCACTTAGGTGTTTTACAAGCGCATCTGGCTCTGGGCATTGAAGCGCATCCATCGCTCTCTCCAGCTTAGAATCAATGTCCCATCCGTTAACATGCTCAATCTTATCAGTCAATTCTCCCTGAAGTTCAATCAGACGATTCATTTCGTCATCCTCCATAGGTTCCGCGAATTTTGCATTCACCTCTTCGTAAGCCTTCAACAGATCTACAACCTCTTGAACACCCTCCTGAACTATCTCTTTAACTGTCTTTGATTCATCTAAATGAGGCTCTTGCTCAAGGTAGCCAACGGTATAGCCTGGAGCCCAAACTACATCGCCCTGAATTGCAGTTTCAATTCCTGCAATAATCTTTAATAGCGTTGATTTACCCGATCCGTTGAGACCAATAATTCCAATCTTTGCCCCGTAGAAGAAAGAGAGGTATATGTCTTTAAGAATTGCCTTGTTGTTGCTTGGTAGGATCTTTCCCACCCCGTTCATTGAAAAAATAATCTTCTCGTCTGCCATATTCTATAATTTGCGGCAAATATAGCACTAGATTATCTCTTTCCCAACTTGCTTACTAGTGTATCTAAAACATTAAGAGAAACTAAGCTGTCTGTCTGATACTTGACCATCTCAATCTGTTTTTTGAATTCGGCCATTCTGCCAGCTAGAATTTTTTGAGCTGGCGGTGACTCCATCTTGAGAGGATTGATTGGAGTATTGTTTTTCCAAATTCTGAAATCCAAATGAGGTCCAGTTGAAAGTCCTGTACTTCCAACATATCCGATAATCTGCCCCTGAGATACCCTCGCCCCTTTGGCTATACCTTTCCCATAAGCTGATAGGTGTAAATAGGCAGATGTATATGTTGCGTTATGTTTAATCTTCACTGTGTGACCGCCGCCTCCAGCGTAACCTTTTTGAATAACCACTCCCGATCCAATACTCATAACTGGCGTCCCTTTTGGAGCTGCATAGTCGATTCCAGTATGTGGTCTGACAATTCTTGTAACTGGATGACGACGCGAATAGGTAAATCCCGAACTGATTCTCGAAAATTTGAGCGGAGCTTTTAGAAATGCTTTTTGCAGATTCTCTCCAACATCATTCCAATAACCAGTTGTATCCCCCTGCATAAATCTATAAGCGTAGTAATCTTTTCCTGCGTGACGGAAGATTGCCGCATGAACAGTACCTATATCTAATAACTTGTCTCCAGCATATATCTCATCATAAAGAACTTTAAATGAGTCACCCTTTTGAAGACCAAAGAAGTCGATAGACCAAGCATAGATGTCAGATAGTCTAATTGCTAAAACTGGATTAATTCCAGCATCTTTCATATCTGCCCAAAGTGAACTTTTGATTGTCGTCTCCCCCACTCTCATCTTCACAGATGTCTCAATCTCGTTCACTTTTACATAAACAGAATCATTTAGGCAAAAGGTAACAAAAGTCTTCTTGTCACTTTCATATACTAGGTATGCTAGTTTTGGTTCTTCATTAGTTGTGTAGAAAGCCTTATAACTGTTACCTACCTTGATTTTTTTAAGATCAAAGATTCCTTCAGATGCTTTAGTTAATGAATATGCATCTGTATTGGATACACCTAATTCCGACATTAATGTGGAAAAGAACTGACCGCTCTTTACTGTTCCCTCTTTCATCTCAAATTTCGATACCGGAATACCGAATTCATACATCTCCTCCTGTGGCGGTGTGGTTGCAATTGTGTTCTGGTCGGCTTCGTTGGAGCCGCACGAAACTGATAATAAAACTCCTAAAATCAATATAGCTCTTCTCATACTCAAAATTTAACTTTTCGAAGTTACGGAAATAAATGGAACCTGTTGATAAAATTGTGGAAATATTTGTAAAAAAATGTAGTAAAATGGAAAAACATTATATAAATTTGCGTAGGATAAAAAGGCAAAAACAAGAAGCACGATCATGATAGTTTTTATTGGAGAACATACTGCAAAGCTGGACGATAAGGGTCGCCTTATTTTCCCGTCTCCTTTTAAGGCTCTCATAAGCCAAGAGGGCGATATGCGTCTTGTTATCAAAAAGGACCTTTTTGCAAACTGTCTATCGGTTTTCACTTACGAAGAGTGGTGCCGCGAATCGGAGGGGGTGAAGGCAAGACTGAACTTCTTCAATCGTGAGCACTCTTTATTCTGGAGAGAATATATGAGAGACAGAGCTATTGTCGAACCGGATGAAAAACTAGGAAGAATTTCGATTCCCAAAAGGCTTCTCGAGCAGATTGGAGTAGATAAAGAGGTGGTTTTCTCTGGAAATGATCACAAGATTGAGGTGTGGGCAAAAGAGGAGTTTGAAAAGGTGAGACTTCCAGAAAACGACTATACTGCACTTACTGAAAAAATATTAGGATAAGCCTTTTTGCTATGAGTACCTATCACACCCCCGTACTACTTGATGAAAGTGTATCTGCCCTTGCTATTAAAGATGGTGGAATTTATGTTGACGTTACATTTGGTGG
>JASDTB010000047.1:0-1454 GCA_041441455.1 Bacteroidales bacterium | reverse complement strand
CAAAACTGCAGCTGATATTTTAAATAGTTATTCAATTGAGGAGCTGACCAGGATCTTCCAGAATTACGGAGAAGTTGATAATTCCGGCAGAGCAGCCCGCCTGGTGTGCGAGTTTAGAGAAAAGAGGGGTCTGGAGACTACTACCGATCTAAACGAAGCCGTCGGGCCAATGCTGCCGAAATTTGCAGAACATAAGTTTCTTGCCAAAATATATCAAGCACTTCGAATCGAAGTTAACGGCGAGATGCGCTCTTTAGAGGGCTTCTTACGAGATACAATCAAAGTGCTTAAACCAGGTGGAAGGCTCTCTGTAATCACATATCACTCTCTGGAAGATAGAATGGTTAAGAATTTCATGAAGTCAGGTAATATTGATGGCAAAGTGGCGAAAGACTTTTTTGGAAATACTGAGTCTCCATTCAAAATTATTGCAAAAAAGCCAATCATTCCATCGGAAGAGGAGATTGCAGCAAATACAAGAGCACGTAGTGCAAAATTGAGAATAGCAGAAATGATTTAGTTCAAGATGAAGGCAAAGAACATATTACAATCAATGCTTGGAGGAAAGATCCTGGAGGAGACAGGTTTCATTAGCCAATGGAAATTTGTCTTATACCTATTCTCCATAGTCATCATCTACATCTCAATGAACTTCTCGATGGAGAACAGTTTGGTGCAAGAGAGAAGAAACCAAAAAGAGATTAAAAATTTAAAAGCCGACTACACAAGTAAATCGGCAAAACTACTCTTCTCGAGCAAACGTATAGAGATTGAAAAAAAACTTATGGATCACGGATCAAAGTTAATTGCTCCCGAGATGCCACCGAAAGAGATTATAACAGAAGAATAAAAGGTCTATTATGAAGGACATTATTAGAAGAGCAACATACTTTTACGTCATCGTAGTGCTAATTTGCATCGCGGTGATTGTTCGTATTGTGCACCTTCAGTTCTTCGCTGACTTAAAATACTCCTCAGAGAAGATCTCATACAGAATAGAGGAGACCGAAGCTAGCAGAGGCAATATCCTTGCCTGTGACGGCAGATTTTTAGCTAGTTCTGTTCCATACTACAGCCTAAGAATGGATTGCATCGCTCCAAGCGATACACTATTTAACAATAACGTCGCTGGTTTAGCAACTGCACTATCGGAATTCTTTGGAGACAAGACCCCTTCGCAATACATGAATGATCTTGTTACTGCAAGAAAAAAGAAAAACAGATACAAGCAGATTGGTAACCGTCTAGTTGACTATTCCGAACTTGAGACAATCAAAAGATTCCCTATTTACAATATGGGGCAAAACAAAGGCGGACTTGTTGCAGAACAAAAGTATAAAAGAACCAATCCTTATGGCAGATTAGCATACAGGACAATAGGGTTCATCAACTCACTCGGAGTTGGCGTGGGTATAGAGGGGAGCTACGACTACTACTTAAAAGGAATCGCCGGA
>JASDTB010000046.1:1744-22305 GCA_041441455.1 Bacteroidales bacterium | reverse complement strand
CAAGTTATACTTTATTCTGGCAGATTGGGGTAATCTGCAGGAAATCGCATATCTATCTGTTTATGTGCAACTTACCCGTCTTTTAAAAAAGGTCATCAAACGCGATGCGTAGCTGAGCTTATTAACTTGCGAAGCTCCTTCTAAAAGCGAGGCGTAGCTGAGCATTTTAACTTGCGAAGCTCCTTCTAAAAGCGAGGCATAGCCGAGCTTATTAACTTGCAAAGCACCTTTATAGGCAAGTAAGTCCTTAAAAAATCCCCCTTAAAGTGCGCTGAACCAGAATTTGGCAGCCTGCTTAAGGGGGATAAAGGTTTTATTTATATTGATTATTCAGTTATTCAACTATCTAATCAATTTGCGATATCAATAAAATTACTTCTTTGAAGCTTCGTTGATAAGGTGTTTGAAAATGCCTAAGAATGTGTCGTCGCCTTTAGAGGTGAAGACTTCGGGGTGGAATTGAACACCAAAGACTCTTTGAGAGCCCTCCATCTCTATCGCTTCAACGATACCGTCTTTTGATCGAGCAGTAACTTTGAAGCCTGGAGCAACGTCCTTAACTGCCTGATGATGAAACGAATTTACAGCCACACTATCCTTCGAGATTTGTTTATTCAACAAAGAGCCCTTTTCAATTGAAATAGAGTGTGTCCCATAGTTACCGGGAGCTGATTGTCTGTGCTTTAGCAAAGGAGTCTTCACTTGCGAAGGCATATCTTGATAAAGCGTACCACCGAAAGCCACATTCATCAATTGATGGCCTCTGCAGATTCCCAATACTGGCAGACCTCGTTTAACCGCCATCTTAATCAAAGTAATATCAAAAGCATCACGCGAAGGGGAGATCTCTCCCAAACCAGGAATTGGCTCCTCTCCAAAATATTTTAAAGGATCGATATCTTCACCACCTGTCATTATTACACCGTCCACAACATCCAACATTCTCGACAATAACTCAGGATCATCAGTAAGTGGCAGTATCACAGGAACTCCACCAGCTTTGATTACAGATTGAACATAGGTCAAAGGGGCAGACGTATTTGTTCCCTCACCAGTAGTAGAAGAGATGCCAATTACAGGTCTCTTTTGAGTTTGAGAAAAGCCAGATGCAACAAAAAGAAGCATCAGCAAAAGGAAGGATAGTTGTTTAAGAGCGTTGTTTTTCATGACAGTGTTTATTAGTTTGTCAAATTTATGTAAATTTTAAGATTAACAGAATCATTAATTTTTAAAAATAACCTTTATTAATAATTTATTTATAACCATTACTAATAATTTCTTTAAAAGACTATTTAAATATTATTAATAGCACTTATTACTAATTAGGCAGATAGACTGGTCCGTCGAATCCTACAGGTATTCCTAGCAGGAGCCAAGCAGTGAGCATAATCAGCCAGAAGAGAAGGAACATCAAAGTGTAAGGGATCATCAAAGAGATAATAGTTCCCACTCCATATTTCTCATCATATCTTTGCGAATAGGTCACAATCAATGCAAAGTAGCTCATCATAGGGGTGATTACGTTAGTCACAGAGTCTCCAACCCTATACGCAGCTTGAGTTAAGCCTGGATGGTATCCCAACAACATAAACATCGGAATAAAAACAGGCGCCATAATTGCCCATTTAGCAGAGGCACTTCCCATAAACATATTCAACATAGCTGTCAACAGCACAAACGAAATAATCAGAGGAATTCCTGTAAATCCAACATCTTTCAAAAACTGAGCTCCATCGATAGCCAGCACCAATCCAAGGTTGCTATAATTGAACCAATAGATGAACTGAGCTGCAAAAAAGACCAGAACAATATAAGCACCGAGCCCCTTCATTGAGGTAGACATGTGCTTTATTACATCTTTGTCATTTTTAATAGAGCCAGTAATCATTCCGTATACAAGTCCAGGAACAAAGAAGAGAAGCATCAACGCAACAACGATTCCAGAGAAGAATGGAGATTTTAGAATTCCTCCAGTTTGCGGGTCACGCAACAGTCCATCTTCGGGAATGATTGTCCAAGCCATCAAGGCAATAAAAACTAAAGTCGATATTCCAGCCCAACGAAGACCCTTTTTCTCCTTAGCAGAGATCTGCTCAATCACAAGAGGCTTCTCAGTCCCCTTATATTCCCCAAGCCTTGGTTCCACAATCTTTTCAGTTACCCAAGTACCAACAATAGTCACAAGAATTGCTGATGCAACCATAAAAAAGTAGTTAACCATCGGATTAATATTCATGGTTGGGTCAATAATCTGAGCAGCAGAGGTAGAGAGACCAGCAAGAATAGGATCTACAGACCCGATAAGGAAGTTAGAGCCAAATCCTGCGCTGACACCACAAAAAGCAGCAGCAAAACCAGCCATCGGATGGCGACCAAGTGCGTGGAAAATCATTGCACCTAAAGGAATCAGAATCACATAACCCACTTCGGATGCCAAGTGCGAAAATATACCGGCAACAATAATTGAAGCGGTAATTAATTTTTTGGGAGCTCCCAAGACAAGCTGACGAACCAAGACTGTAAAAAGACCAGAACCTTCGGCGACACCGATTCCGATCATAATCACAAGTACCAGTCCCAGAGGAGGAAACTTCACAAAATTATGTTCAACATTAGTATAAATCCACCTAATACCATCGGCACTAAGCAGATTATTAATCTTAACCTCTGCGCCAGTCGCAGGGTGAATTGCCGATAATCCGGCAGCAGATGCCCACCACGATAACAATGCCACCAGGGCAGCCATCATAAAAAAGAGAGTAGCGGGGTGCGGTAATTTGTTGCCCACTACCTCGATTGAATCTAAAATACGGGCAAAACGGCTTTTTTTAGTCATTTTGTCTGATTGTTTTTAATTGTTAATATTTGATTTAGTTTAGAATTGTTTTATCCATTTTCCGAAGTTTTCGCCATATCCAAAATCAATATCGAGAGAGATAGCCTTTCCGTTGTCGGGATTGATTTCGAATGTAACAGGGAAGGAGTGTCCATCTGAACGAAATGAGAATTTATTACCCTTTTTATGAACCAATTTGTTCTTCCAACCTTTTGGCCCAACAGTAATATATAACTCCCCTTTCTCCATAGTAATCAATGCCTTTCCAAATAATTCACCTTTATCGTAAGTCCCTCTTAACTTTTTAAAAGAAGGGGTCTCAGCAGACATTTCAGCAGCTGCATCACTCTCCTTTTTAACATTCTCATCAAAAGATTTACGCTCCGAAGATGCCCATTCGGTTAGATATTCAGAGTTATAATCACGCTCAGGAGAGCCTTTATACAAATCGATCAGTCGTCTCATAACAGCATATCGAGGAGAAGATGGCACCTCCGAGTTGCAAAGCAACATCATTCCAAGCTTCAACTCAGGAACAAAAACACAAAGAGCAGTCATACCCCATGTAGTTCCAGTGTGAAACCATACACGATATCTATTATTCTGCTCCACAAACCAACAGTTTCCATAAAGAGTTGTGCGAGAAGAGTCTTGAGATGTGATAGTTAAACCTCTGTGAAGAAAATTCATATTTTTAGCAGAGACAACCTGCTCTCCACCAAACTTCCCTTTATCCATGTGAAACATAATATACTTCGACATGTCTTCTACAGTAGAATTGACAGAACCAGCTGGACCAATAACAGTTAGCCAATGAAGCGCCTGCTCCTCGCCATACATGGGATTGACAACCATAGAGTCAATCTCTTTTTTACCCCTTGAATAGTAAAATTCATGAGGCACGGCCACATTCTCAGCCTCAGCAAATCCACTTCCATTAACAGACGAAGAGGTCATCCCAAGCTTATCGAATACTCGCTCCTGAATATTTTGCTCCCACGACTTCCCAGTTACCTTTTCGATAATCTTCTCAGCAATAATAAAAGTGATATTATTATATTCATAAGAGCCCCTGAAACTATAAGCAGGCTTCATTAACTTAAGCATTTTGTATATGTCCTCACGCTCATAACCCATATTTGGAATATAAGTCCCCATCTGCCCCTTCAAACCAGATCTATGAGTCATAATATCCTTCACCTGAATATTTTCTGTTACCCACTTATCATACATCTCAAAATCAGGCAAAATATTTTTCACAGTATCGTCCCATTTCACCTTGCCCTCATCTACAAGCGAAGCCATAATTGTTGCAGTAAAAGACTTCGAAACAGATCCTATCTGATAAACAGTCGATGCATCCACCTTTGCTTGTTTTCCCATCTCCTTAAAACCAAACCCCTCAGCAAAAATTAGTTTCCCATCTTTAACAATAGAGAGCGACATTCCCGGAATCTTCCAGTCTTCCCTCACTTTTTGTGCATAATTACGAATCTTTTCGATTGTCTCACTGTTGTTTTGAGACTGCAAGTTGGTTACGATCAACAAACTCGCTGCTGTGGCCAAAGCCGTTAAGGTAAGTTTTTTCATTGTGTTCAAGTATGTGCAGTGTTCACAAAAATATCAAAAATAAACTTACCTTAGCGTATCCAAAATAAATTATGGCAAAGATTAAAAAAGCGTGGTTCTGCACATCGTGCGGAAATGAGAGTCCAAAGTGGCTGGGGCGTTGTCCAGCTTGTGGAGAGTGGAATACTATGACCGAAGAGATCGTCAGCAGAGAGAGCTCTTCGAAAGGTGGTGCAGGGGTCTCATTTTTACCCTCAAGAAATCCAAAACCAGAGCCGCTGTCGCAAGTTGAGTTTACTGGAGAGAGCAGAATCTCGCTCGGTAATGCAGAGTTAGACAGAATATTAGGTGGAGGATTAGTTGAAGGCTCCATGATTCTTATAGGCGGAGAGCCAGGAATCGGCAAATCTACACTCAGTCTCCAAATTCCTTTAAAGACGCCAGAATTGAAGACTCTCTACGTCTCTGGAGAGGAGAGCAACAAACAGATTAAATTAAGAGCGCAAAGACTGGGTGGAGACGACTCAGGTTGCCTTGTTCTTAGCGAGACGCTTCTAGAGAATATCCTCGACAGAGCGCGAGAACTCTCGCCTCAATTGATTGTGATTGATTCAATCCAAACTATCTATTCTCAAGCGATTGAAAGCTCGCCAGGCTCAGTTTCGCAGATTAGAGAGTGCGCAGCGATGCTTTTAAAATATGCAAAGGAGACCAATACTCCGACAATTTTGATTGGTCATATAACTAAAGATGGAAGTATAGCCGGACCAAAAATCCTAGAACATATCGTTGACGTGGTTTTGCAGTTCGAGGGAGATACAAGACACTCTTACAGAATCCTCAGAAGCATCAAAAACAGATTTGGATCAACAGCGGAGCTTGCGATTTTTGAGATGATCAACACAGGCCTGAGAGAGGTGAGCAATCCTTCGGAGATGCTAATTCCGATGCACGGAGAGGATCTCTCTGGAATAGCAGTAGCAGCCATGCTCGACGGCACACGTCCATTTTTGATAGAGATTCAGTCACTCGTTAGTTCGGCAGCCTATGGTATGCCACAAAGATCGGCTACAGGATTCGATGTGAGGAGGATGAACATGCTTTTGGCAGTCTTAGAAAAGAGAGCTGGATTTCGTCTATCCGCAAAAGATGTATTTCTAAATGTGGCTGGAGGATTAAAGGTGACCGACCCTGCCTGCGACCTAGCAATCGTTGTGGCTATCCTGTCAAGCAACTTCGATCTCTCAGTCTCTCCATCTTACTGCTTTGCAGGCGAAGTTGGATTAAGCGGAGAGATTCGTCCTGTGAGCCAAATTGAGCGCAGAGTAGCGGAGGCAGAAAAATTGGGATTCTCGACCATCTTCATCTCCAAATACAACAAACCATTTTCGAATGGGAAAAAGTCGAAGATTAAGATCATCGAACTCTCCGACATCCCTTCATTGGTAAAAAACCTATTTCAGCAATAGTACCCTTTGCAGATCATTAACCAATAAAAAAGATTGCAACTCCAGCAACGCTTAAAATTGCTCCAAGTATTTCGACTCCAGTTATCTTTTTCTTATACAAGAATATATAGGGAACAAGGATTATTATTGGAGTTGTTGCCATAATGGTAGACGCAATCGCAGTGCTAGTGTATTGAATAGCCATAAGCGAGAGCGAAACCCCTAGAAATGGACCAAAGATAGATCCAAAGAAGGTGTTACTCATCCCCTTTTTATCCGACAGCGATTTACGAAACAGACCAGAACGACCAGTTAGAATTATAATCAGACCAAATCCAATTATTCCCGTGATAATTCTGATTTGAGTTGCTGCAAAAGGGAGGTATTTTAAAATTTCCGCATGCCCTGCCGCCGACTCTTGATATTCAAGCATCCCCTGTTTACTCAAAACGATTCCCAACCCTTGCCCCAATGCACCACCGATCGCAAGTAAAACTCCCTTTAGGGGTAAATGCAATTTAAACTTTGGTTTAGACTCCTTTTCATTTTCTGTTACAACAGTTAAATTACTCCCTCCCGACACATGAGATGCCTTTGCATCCGATCTCTTTAAAATTGAAATTGCAATTCCTGCCAATGTCACTGCCATCCCAATAAAGCCCGACAAGGAGAGATTCTCTCCAATAATCATCCAACCAAAAAAGGCGGCAAAAGGTGGCGCGAGGGTCATAATAAGCTGCGAATACCGAGCGGTGATGATTAAATATGAGTAAAAGAGACACAAGTCACCAAAAACAAATCCAACAAGCCCCGATAGTACCATCCATAACCATGCTGATGCATCGGCATGTTGAGGCAGTGGTGAGCCAGTTGTGAAAAAGAGCATAGTTCCAAGAAGAACCAATGCGAAAAACAATCTTATGATATTTACATTTAGAGAACCGATCCTTTTTCCTGCCACCTCGAAGAACAAAGCAGACATTGTCCAAGAAAAAGCAACTGATATTGAAATGATTTCGCCTAAAAAATTCATATAGTTTTTTATTAAGGCGACAAATCTAATCAAATATTTGTTTAAATTTGGATTCATAATTACACCTGCTATGGAACGCTCTAGTTCACAGATTCAAAATAATTCAGAAAAACTTCAGAAACAGCAATCCAAAAATGCTTCTGCGCACTTTCATCGCCTCTCCTATCAAGCATCCATTAGCAATTGTTGCTCATTTTGTGGTAATTACATCGATCCTGAAGATAAATTCTGTTGCGAATGTGGCAACCCTGTAGGAGGCATTGTCTGCCCTAACTGTTCTACACTCAACCATGGAAGCTTCTGCTTAAGATGTAATTCTCCGCTCGACGATATAGCAAAAGAGGAGCTCAAAAAGGCTCAGAAAGACCCGAAGTTTATAAAGATCCAAGAAATTGCTGCAGAAATTGAGGAGCTGGAGAGTAGTTTCGAAGAGCCTATAGCACAAAAAGAGACTAGTAACGGCGTAAGCGTCCAAAGCGGAAAGATCTCCCTCAATATTAAAACAGTCTCGGAAAAAGAGGCAGAGAGGGCATATAAAGAGAAGGTAGAGGAGCTGAATGAGTTAATGAGACAATTGATTCCTGAGCCTGGCTCAACACCACAGATGCAGCGCAATTACTACTCTGCTCGTAGACTTCCAGTGGTGACCAAAACTCAAAAGAAGATACCATTGTGCTGGGTTTGCAACCTTTGCGGATTCCGTCATAACCACCCGCAAGAGTGTGCTCAGCCCGATCTTGGAGGGACATGGTACTACGACATCATTGAGACAGAATCAGTCTCATTTGAATACGAATAAACCTACAACTATATACTATGAACGCAGACTTCGAAAAGACCCTGCGACCAGAATCCTCAGGGCAAAACTCTCAATCCGCTCCCGACAAAACACAGATTTTCTCGGCATCGGACAAAACTCAAATCCTCGGAAACACAGATAAAACTGTGCTTGTAAAAACATCGAAAGAGATTGCAGATGTGGTCTCTGCACACGAAACTGAATATCTCTTAGAGGGAAAACTCTATAAGCTAAAGAGCGTACTCTCCGAAAGCACTGGAGAGGGAAAGATTCTTTTAGTAGAAAATTCAGGGAATGAGTATGTATTGAAGCTTTATCACGAAGGGTTAACGGCAAATCACGAAGTTCTTGAGATCGTTCAGCGTAATTCGGGAAAATATTTTGTAGATACTATCTGCCATGGAATTTGGCGAAATCCGAAAAATTCAGATGACTTAAGAGATTTTGAATTAATGTCATACTGTTCTGGAGGCTCTTTAGACTCAATCGACCTTAAAAAGAGCGAAGAGAAGCTCAAAGAGATTGCAACTATGATGGCCTCAGCAATCGACTTCTGTCATAAAAACCAAATAATTCACCGCGACATTAAGCCAGGAAACTTCTTCTTCACCGACTCTAAGCGCAATAAACTTGTAATTGGTGATTTTGGAATCTCTGTAATTTGTAATAAAAATGGTGCTTGTTGGGTAAATCAATCCAGAACGCGCATCTATGCTGCACCTGAACTCTATTATATTGTTCCAGGAGAGACACAGGTTGAGATCGATGTAAAGAGCGATTTCTATTCTCTTGGAATGTCACTAATCTGCCTTTGGATGGGCGAAAAGGCATTCCGTCAACAAGAGCATGAGCTAATGAAGAAGAAGCGAACAGGTGATCTTCCGCTTCCAGACGTCTCTGCACACACACTTCAGCTGATCAAAGCGCTACTTGTTCCCGACCCCGAGAAAAGAGCGGGATTTGAAGAGGTTAAGCGTTGGGCGAAAGGCGAAAACATCTTTTTCGACGACATTAAAACAGACTTTAAAGCTGTCTTTTCGAAGGATAAAACCGCACACTCTCCCGAAGAGCTCGCAAAAATCATGTATGAAGAGCAAGCTCTTGCAATCAAATATCTATACTCTGGAAAGATTAGCAAGTGGCTGGAGGATAACCAGCGTCCCGAACTGGCGATGAGAATAGAGGAGATAACAGAAAAATTCTATCCAAAAGACGAAACAGCGGGCTTGCATGCGGCATGCTATCTCCTTGACGAGTCTATGCCCTATTACGACATCAAAGGTAAGCCTTGCACTTGTGTCGAAGATATTGCCCTCTCATTAAAGACAAATTTTAGCCACTACTTAAAATCACTCTCAAGCAAAACAGACCCTCTTTTTGTCTTTTTCAACTCTCACGGACAAGGAGAGATTTCCACAAGATTTTCGCAATTAATCAAGAAAAACGGGCAACACTCATTATGGCAATTAATCTATACGCTCAATAACGAACTACCTTACGAACTCAAGACCGAAGATGGGAAGAAGATTGAGTGCTCAACAGTTGCAGAGATAGTCTCTACTGCAGACCAGTATGTTCTTGACGATGAATCGTGGAACAATCTTGCCGAAGAGTCATTTATGGTTTGGTTAGCTGGTAGAGATCCTGGTTTAGCAGGAAAAATTAGAAAACTTCTTTCAGACGCCAATCGCGAAGAGGATGCAATAACATGGGCAGTACTCTACAATCTCGATCCAAAAGTTGATTTCTTCCTCAACACCGATAGCAGCTCCGAAAATTATACCTTCACTTGCGAAGATGTTGCATATCATATCAATAGTTGCCTTTTAACCTACATGAATGACAACTCTGCTGGAAAGAAAAAATCTGAGTATGAATCTGGCATTCTCGATATGATGATCGATCTTCAAGGCACAAGAATATATCACTATCTCAAATCGAAAGGGATCTATAATTCGAAGATTGATTGGATCAACTACTGCTTTGAGCTCGATTCAAAAGAGAATCAAAAAAAATCTGCCCCTTACGACTGGGTCGTTGCTACTGTTAAAGCGCTGAAGGGAATGGGCATTGAACCTGTGTATGAACTAACCAAGAGTGGTAAATATATCCGTAATTTAGACGAGTTAGAGAGTTCCGACAAAAAAGAGGTTGCTGCAGAACTTAAAGATGGATGGTTAAAGCAATGGATGACAATCTTCTTCCAGGAGAATCCACAAGCCGACTTGTCTAAAAAGTTCAACTTCGAGCAATTAACTTATAATTACGTCCGTTACATCGAGACATTTGACAAAACCGATGCAACTGTTAAGAATTTTCACATTGCCTTTGACTATGCCGAAGCTAACCGTAAAAAGGTCAATCGGTCATATATGTTGTTCAAAAATTTGAGAATAGCAATCGGTATCCTCTGCTTTATCCCAATGGCAGTTTTTGCAGCACTTTTAATCTACTACCAATTACCTTTCGAAGTAAATCCACTCCCATCATTTTCTGGAATTGCAATGTTGGTCTTAATCATATTATGCAGTTTAGTGATTTACATGATGGGCGATTTTGAAAATTTAACAGGCAGTCTCTTCGTAGGAGTACTTGCCGCGGCTCTACTCTACTACGGCACTTACGCTCTATTTGAATCCTTTATGCCTTACGCCCACTGGATTATCGTTGCCGCACTCGGTGGAGTTGCCTTCTATTTAGTTAAGAGCTGCTATTTAAGTCTACCCGCAAAAAACAAAGCTTACTCCGATGTTATCGCTCCTGGTTTTGAGCAACTCATCCTTGAGCCATTGCACTTTACATTTAAAGCAAAAGAGGGAGAGTATTTTACATCATCGATTGCCACAAGAAGTCTCCAATATATCGACTATTTAAAGAAGAACATTATCAAGTTAGGTATTAGAGGCGGAGCCACTCTATTGATTACAATTGGATTAGGATACCTCTTCTTTGAATATAGCCCAGCTTTTGGCAGAGGTGGTAGCGACCAATTGATAGAGGCAGCAAAATTGAGATCTTTTGAGACTCGCATGAAAGGCACCTTCGATGGAAAAGAGGCCTCATTGTCTATCAAAGAGCTGCAAGATAGCGTGATTGTTTCTGGTTATGTATTTGTCAACTTTAATAATCCTGTAAGTGAAAAGATCAAAGGTGTAATCAATCTCAAAACCAAATCATTCAAGTTAGAAGATATCACCGAAAATGGCACTTTAGACGGAGATTATATTGGGACAATTAGTGAAGACCTCTCAACACTAAGTGGAGTCTATCAAAATAGGAAGACAGGAAAACGTGTCGAATTTGTGTTTGACAAGCCATCTAAATAATGCTGGATTATGAAATGTCACGTGTGTGAAAAGCCAAATCGAGATAAGGCGATATTCTGCAAATGGTGCGGAGAGAAGATAGCCACCAAAGCCAATGCCCCTCTAAGGGAGCTAACTGGGATGACGAAGGTAAAAGACAGACTTAACGACTTAATGAATACATGCGAATCGATCAAAAAGAGAGAGGCTGCTACTGGAACAAAGATTAGGTTGGGGATGGATATGATCATCACTGGTAATACAGGTACTGGTAAGAGTGAGCTTGTGGGTTCAATCGCAAAGCTCTTAGCCAATTGCGGTATTATCACCCCTGGAAAGATAAAGGTCGTAGATGCTGTTGATTATAATGATTTTGCAGAAGAGTGGGATAAAAACATAGCAGCGATTAAGGGTGGCGTTTTATGTGTTGAAAATGCTCAAAAGCTTGTACCTGCTGGAATATCAGACGATATCTATGTTTTAGATAAACTATTTAGCTCCATGAATAAATGGAGCAACGATCCAATAGTAATTATTTCGGGGTTAAAGACTGGGCTTGAGGAGTTTTTTGCAGCAAACCCCGATATTGCAGGTAGGTTCGAATATCGTTTCGATCTGGGAGATTTCACTGCCGAAGAGATTTTAGAGATTACAGAGAGGAAACTTAGCTCCAAGTATGGTTTGTCAATCGACTCCGAAGCTAAAGCAAAACTTCTGCGAATCATTAAGAATGAGATCCGAAAAAATATTGATGAATTTGGAAACGGCCATTGGGCTGCCAAAAAAGCGGAGGAGATCTTTTCGTATGCAATCAAAAGAGATAGTTCGGGCGTGGAGGCTACAGCGTGCGATGTTAGAGGCGAAGAGTTTGTAATCAAAAGCCTAGATGAGATTATGAAAGAGCTCGACTCTTTTGTTGGGGTTGACGAAATACGAGAGTGTGTCCTCAAGATTATAAATAAAATAGAGATCGATAAAGAGCGAAAAGGGGGAGACGCAAAACGCGAAATCAAAGACCATTTCCTATTTCTTGGCAACCCTGGAACAGGAAAGACGACCATTGCAAGAATCTTTGCCGATATTCTCTGCTCTCTCGAAGTGCTCCCGCTTGGCCACCTTGTTGAGGTCTCTCGGAAAGACCTTGTTGCTGGTTACGTAGGGCAGACAGCTATTGACGTAGAACGATGCGTAAATAGAGCTATGGGAGGAATCCTCTTTATTGATGAAGCCTATTCGCTCAAAAACGGAGACAACGATCAATTTGGACAAGAGGCAATCGACACCCTTCTAAAATTAGTTGAAGACAATCGGGGAAAACTTGTAGCAATTGCAGCAGGTTACACCAAAGAGATGAACGAATTTTTAAGTGCCAATTCGGGAATGGAGTCAAGATTTAATGAGACCATCAATTTCCGCGACTACTCTGCCGAAGAGCTCACTGAGATTTTCCGAAGAATGGTAACGAAAGAGAAGATGGTGCTTGACGAACAGGCTGAGGCAAACATCAAGAACCTATTTACCAAAATGTTCATTACAAAAACGAAAAACTTCGGAAATGCGCGTAGCGTAAGGAATGTTTTCGAAAATGCACTCAAAAATCAAAGCAAACGTCTTCAAGCACAGCGCGCAACTGCAACTCTTACTCAAGAGGACTTCAGGACTATAACAAGGGAAGATATCGAAGGCGAAGAGGCAACTAAAGAGAAGAATCTCGAATTGATCTTCAAGGAGCTCGACGAATTCGAGGGTATGGACTCTGTAAAGGAAGAGATTCGCAAAATCGCTTACAAGATAATGCTCGATAAAGAGATGATGGAGCAAGGTATTGCCGATGCCGAAATTACCCCGGTTCACATTGTGCTCACAGGTAATCCAGGCACTGGAAAGACATCTGTCGCCCTCAAACTTGGGCAAATCTTTAAAGCGGTCGGCCTGCTTCCAACCGATAAAGTAGTTGAAAAGGAGCGAAAAAGTCTCCTCAGCACTATCAAAAACGAGACAGCTAAATTAGTCGACAAAGCATGTGACGAAGCGATGGGAGGCATCCTCTTTATCGATGAAGCATACTCTCTTATGCCCGCAAATGACGGAGGATCTAAAGATTCAGAGGGTGTTGAAGCGGTTGAGTCACTAATGACTCGCATGGTCAAGGATGCAGGAAAATTTGTTGTAATCTGTGCAGGTTACAGAACACAGATGGACGAATTTATAAACAATGCCAATCCTGGATTCAGACGAAGATTCAGCCACTTTCTGCACATCGAAGATTACAGTCTGAACCAATTGATTAACATCTTCAATTCAATCATCAGTAAAAAGGGCAACACCCTCACAGATGAGGCAGAGAAGACATTTGCCCGCTTAGTGGATGAGATGGTTTTATCTAAAAATGAAAATTTTGGTAATGCCGCAGAGATGGTCAAACTATTCGAAAAGATCAAACAGCGTAGGGCAGAAAGGCTCTCAACTTTCAAATCTTCGGGAGGCACAATTACTCGCGAAATGTTTTTGACTATTGAGGCAGAAGACATCCCTTATGACCCTCCGAAGATTCCTGACCTCGATGAGGTGATGAAAGAACTAAATAATCTTACTGGATTAGAGTCTGTTAAACGTGAGGTTAGAGAGATTGCTGATTACATTAAGATAGAAAGGCTCAAGTGCGAAACATCTGGCAAAAAATTCTCTGGAATTTCGGACCACTATCTTTTTGTAGGTAATCCAGGAACAGGAAAGACAACTGTTGCAAGAATTATGGGCAATATCTTCTACGCACTTGGAATGCTTCCATCAAATAAACTGATAGAGGTTACAAGAAAGGATCTGGTAGCATCTTATGTTGGACAAACAGCTCCAAAAACAGCACAAGTAGTAAAACGAGCAATTGGAGGTGTCTTATTTATCGATGAAGCCTACTCGTTAAAAAGTGGAGGTGCCTCGGATTTTGGGCAAGAGGCTACAGACACGATTCTCCCAATGATGCTAGACTTCAAAGGAAAGATGGTATTTATTGCTGCAGGCTATCCGAAAGAGATCCAACAGTGGATAGATACAAATTCTGGATTAGAGTCTCGCTTTACAAAAACTATCCATTTCGAAGACTACAACCCCGAGGAATTAGCTGAGATCTTCCTTAAAAAGGCAGCTGGTGAAAAACTAAAACTCACTCCTGAAGCCGAAAACAAAATGAGAGAGAGCTTCTCTGATCTGTACGTTAACCGTAGCAAAAACTTTGCAAATGCACGCGAGGTTAACAATCTATTCGACAGAGTCAGAAAAAAACAAAGTAGCCGTCTTCGCGAAGAGCTGAATAGACCTGGCTTCGACAACAGCTCATTAGAATTAATCCTTGAATCCGATTTTGAATAAAACATTCAGACTATGAATCTCACAAATTGTCCATACTGTAAAGAACAGATAGAAATCGACAGCATCTACTGCGACCAATGTGGTTCTGCTCTTATGTTTTGTAGTTCATGTAACGAACTCCGAAAAGGGAAAAGATGTTCAGCTTGCGGCAACGAACTTGTAAAACCAGGAACCGTAGAGATAACCACAAACAAACACTCCGCAAATAAAAATCCTGTTAATATAAATCCAGCAATACAAACGCCATCACCAATAGACAATAACGCAACTGTAAGAGAGGTTCAGCCTCAAAAAGTTGTTACAAAATTGGTTTGCAGAGAGAGCAATATAGAGTTACAACTTTTGCAAGGGGCAATCATCGGAAGAAAAAATGGCCCCTACACAGATCTACTCTCTTCGCAAGGTTATATTTCGGGAACGCATGCCAGGCTTGAGTTTAATAACGCTTCATCAACCTGGATGATTGTTGATTTGAACTCTACCAATGGAACTTTTGTAAATGGAGAGAAGATCTCTCCCGACCAGCCAATAAAGTTCAACATCGGAGACAAAATCAAAATCGCGACTTTAGTTTTTGATGCCGTTTAATTCAAATGAGTTATGAAGATTTTAGCAACAGCAATCTGTCACAAAGGATTAGTAAGAACCAACAACGAAGATATGATTCTTGTAAACGGGAACTTTCTTCGCGACAACTCTTTCTGTGAGACATTTATCCTGCCTACCGACACTCTTTTGACATTTGTAGTCGCCGATGGAATGGGAGGACACAATGGAGGAGAGATTGCAAGTGAACTTGCACTCAAATCATTCGACAATTTCATCTTAAACCTACCTGACAATCTCGATACCGAAACACTTAAACAGAAAATTGATCTATGGGTTAAAACTATCCACTCCGAGATCATACGCGAAGGAAGCACCTCACCAGAATTTAACGGAATGGGCACAACATTTACAGGGATCTTTACTTACCAAAACAGATTCTTTACAGTACATGTTGGAGATAGTCGTCTTTATCGTTTCCGCAATAGTATCTTGAAACAGTTAACCACCGATCACTCTATGAGAGAGTTGACAGGAAATCCAGACACTCCTTCAAATTTGATTTATAACTCTATCGGAGCAGGTGATGACGCTTTTGCAGATTTTAATGACATAACAGAGAGTATTTTGAACGGCGACAAATTTTTAATTTGTTCAGACGGATTGACAGATATGCTCGATGATGACGCGATCTGCCGACTTTTAGAGGAACAAAAATCCCCCTCCGATATTGCTAGTGAAGCGTGTAACGAAGGGGGAAAAGATAATATCTCTGTTCTTCTTTTAGAAGTAGAAGACGTAGTTTCTCAAATAATTGACGAATGCCCAGAAGATGATAGTGATAGCAACAATAAAGGCAATGATAAGCCCAAGAACAAGGGCGAAGAGGTGAGAAGAGTTGTCATCTGAAGTTGAACCATCTGAATAGTAAGTTCTCACAGTATAACCACTACCTAGCACACCAAATACCATAGCAACAAGACCTCCTGTTAGACAGCCTCCTCTTGTACCTCTCTCCGATCTTTTATCGATCAAAAATTGTGGAGTCATACTAGAGATATAATAGATAATGATTGGAACCCAGAAGAACCAAGCATTTAAGAAGAATGTCTTGAAAAATCCACCAGAGGTAGAGTCCTTAATCATAAAAGTAAATGCGATAGACATGATGATTCCAAAAATGATAAGTTTCCAAGAGCCATCAAATTTCCTCTTCTCATTGGAGTGAACAACCTCTTTATATTGTTGCAAAGTCTCAACTACCTCAGGATCTGTAGGTGCAATATCAATTGCTTGTTGAATAAACTCTGCAGACTTAAGAATCTCTTTCATTTTATTAGGCTTCCTGTATTCGATACCTTGAGCATCCGTTTCGATATGGCTCCAAGTCAAAAAGGCATCGTTCAACAAAGATGCAGCCTGACCATTCTCTTGATCAGTTGCAAGTTCATCTCTGCCAGTCTCTTTTCTAACATTCTTAAAATGTTCGACAGTAAAATCACCTTTGAATCTTTTCGATTTGAAAAAGAGATAAAGCATATGCCCAATTATAAACAACGAAGCAGCGGCAATCAAAATAGCCAATAGAATTTGGCCAATAGTTTCAGTTTTTTCTGGAACAGCTGCAACTGCAGTAGAATCAGTCTGGGATAACATTTCACAGACAGACAGCATCATAAATGATGCAGTCAACATTAAACTTCTTTTCATATATAATATTGTTTAGGTTCGTCTGCGAAAGTGGTTATAAATTTATACTAAAAATTGATAACTTTGCAAATAATTTCAATAAAACTTTCATGAAAAGGGTTTTAGCATATTTTTTTATAGTTTTTGTAATGGCATCATGTTCAAAAAAAGTGACCTTCACTCAATCGGAGATTGATATAATCAATAATAGAGATAGCTCGTTAATTATGCCTCTGTTCACAGTTGACGACCCTGCTGATACATCTGTTCTTAGAGCAGTGGCTGCAGATCTCTCGGAGGCTGATATTCAAAGCGACCTTTTTAAGGCGTTAAAGGAGCGAATGCTCGCAACCGTACAAGACACAACTAACGAAGGAGTAGGAATCGCTGCTCCGCAAGTTGGGGTCTCTAAAAGGTTAGTAATTGTTCAACGATTCGACAAGCCCGGTGAACCATTTGAGTTCTATACGAACATCAGAATTATAGAATACTCCGATGAGAAACAGCTTGGCAAAGAGGGATGCCTCTCGGTTCCAAATCGATCCGAAGAGGTTGAAAGATCGAAAAGAGTTGTATTTACATATCTCGACGAAAACTCTCTTAAAATGGTAAAAGACAGCGTAGACGGCTTTACCGCTGTTATCTTTCAACACGAAGTTGACCACTTAGAGGGTGTTATCTACATCGACAGAGTAAAGACCAAATAATTTTGGTCTTTTTTTCTTTTTAACTTAGCTTTGCATCGTTGAGGTTCTCGAAAGAGACTAACAGGGAATGCCGTGAAATCCGGCAACAGTTCCCGCTGCTGTAAGTTCCTTAACTGTAGAAAAACCGCCACTGGACAATGTCTGGGAAGGCTTCTGCAGGGAACGAGTCAGAAGACCTGCCTCAATAATATAGATTCACAGGCTACGGGTTATAGCTGAATGATTGAACTCTCGAGGGAGAGGAAGATTAGTCGCTGTGGTATCTATATTATCACAACGATTTTTTTTTGAGACCCCGCTGTCTGCTCCTCGATTGTCGTAACTATTGATCTATCTGCCATAAGAGAAATATTACCCAAACATGGAGACAAAAAAAAAGGAATTCTCTGTGGAGTGAGAATTCCTTTCATGATGAGCCGTCGGAGGGGTCTCTTTCTATAACTCTTCAGATATATTGCTCATATGCAGCCATATCCAAGAATCCATGACCAGATAAATTGAATAATATCACCTTTTTTTCGCCCGACAACTTGCACATCTCTGCCTCTCTAATTGTTGCAGCTATTGCGTGAGTTGACTCTGGTGCAGGGATGATACCTTCGCTCGATGCAAAAAGGATTCCAGCGGCAAAAGCCTCCTCTTGCGTAATCGCACAACTATCTATAAATCCATCCTTTTTGAGTTGAGAGACGATCCTTCCACCTCCATGGTATCTTAACCCTGCGGCATGAATCTGCTCAGGTTGAAAATCGTGACCAAGTGTGTACATCGGAATTAGTGGCGTCATCCCAGCAGAATCTCCAAAATCGTACTCCAGCTTTCCTTTTGTTAGCTTTGGACATGCAGCAGGCTCAGCGGCTAGCACTCTTGTCTTTTGGTTTTTAGTGAAGACATTTTTCAAGAAGGGAAATGATATTCCTGCGAAATTCGATCCTCCTCCAAAACATGCGACAACTGTGTCGGGATAATCTCCTGCAATTTCCATCTGCTTTTCGGCTTCGAGTCCAATGATTGTTTGGTGTAGTAAGACGTGATTTAAAACACTTCCAAGAGTATATTTTGTATTAGGTGTTGTGACAGCAGCTTCTACCGCTTCGGAGATTGCAATTCCTAAGCTTCCTCCATTCTGTGGATCGGTTGCCAAAAGGTTTCTTCCAAACTCAGTTAAATTGCTTGGAGAGGCAACAACTCTTCCTCCATAGGTATTGATAACCATTTTACGATAAGGTTTTGCGTTGAAGCTGTTTTTAACCATAAAAACATCTAATTCGATTCCAAACTTCTTGCAAGCAACACTCATAGCAGAACCCCATTGTCCAGCACCAGTCTCTGTTGTGAGTTTTGTTATTCCCTCTTTTGAGTTGTAGTACGCCTGAGCTATAGCTGTATTTAGCTTGTGCGATCCAACGGGGCTAACACTCTCGTTTTTGAAATAGATTTTTGCAGGAGTTCCAAGTGCCTTTTCAAGTTCATAGGCTCTTACTAATGGTGTAGGACGATACGATTTATACATCTCTCTCACCTCTTCTGGAATGTCGATCCATCGCTCTGTAGAGAACTCTTGCTCAACAAGTTTCTTTGCAAACAAAGGTTCCATCTCCTCTGGTTTTAAAGGTTCTCTTGTGCCTGGATTCAACAATGGATCGGGCATAACTGGCATATCTGCCAAAATGTTATACCACTGCTTGGGAATTTCACTCTCTGCGAGTACAATTTTTTTACTTTTTTCCATGATAGGTTGATTTGATGATTAAAAAAAAAGCCCAGTGCGTGAGCACCGGGCCTTATATTGGTCGTTATATATTCTAGGTTCTAATATACATACACAGGTTCGCTCACAAGATCTATTTCTATCCTGTGCCACCACCATAGTTGTGTAAAATTAAAACCCATTAGTTCGTCTTTGTTGTTTTTTGTATGTCGCAAAAGTAGATAAAGATGATGGTAAATTCCAAATTTATTTTTCTCCTTGCACAAATCTCTCCTTACCTCGAAAATCTTTATAAAGTATAACTTTCTGATATCCTAACATCTCCATAAGCTCAACCACCTCCTTACCTAAGGCTTCATTTATTTCAAAATAGAGTCTGCCTCCTTTATTTAGTCTCTCTTTGGAGCTCTTTGCTATTGCTCTATAAAAGAGCAAAGGATCGTCGTCGGATACAAAAAGTGCTAAGTGGGGTTCGAAGTTGAGCACGTTTGGTCGCATTTGTTGCTTCTCCATCTCCATGATATAGGGTGGATTACTTACAATAATATCTGCTCCGGTTATCTCCGATTCATCTCGGTTTTCATCTAGCAAATCCATCTTGATGACTTTAACATCTTTCCCTCCGAGTATTTTTTCGGCATTTCGTTGTGTATACTCAAGTGCCTTTTCCGATAAGTCGACACTAACTAGTTGTGAATTAGTTAATCGATTTGCTAATGATATTCCTATGCACCCCGATCCGCAAGCCAAATCGACAATCTTAATCTTGTCGTCTCCCTGGATCTTTGTCTGCTTTAGTATAATCTCAACAAGTTCCTCAGTTTCGGGGCGTGGAATCAAAACCCCCTCTCCCACCTCGAACCTTTCGCCACAAAACTCCTCGAACCCTGCTACGTATTGCAAAGGTTCTCCTTTCGACAACCTTTCAATCGCTATCTCTATACGCTCCATGTACTCATGCGAAATCTCTCTGTCGGGATACAACGCCATCTCGGTAGTGGTAACTCCAACAATGTCGCTCAGCACTCTTTTTGCGATAGACCGTGCCTCCTCTGCCTCATAAATCGGAAGCAAAACCTGAGCAACATCTGCCACAAACCCTCTGTACCTATTTGAAATTTTTATCCCCATTCTGCTTTCCATATTATTTAAGACAGTATATTTCACTACTGTTGCAAAGATAAAAAACAATTATTCTAATCTAGATCATTCGTAGCTCCGCTTTGTTTTATATTAAATAAAGCAGTTGAATATAACCATAATAAAACAATAAATCTTAACTTAGCAGACAGAAATAATCTAAAACACTGACACCTAAAAATGGCTAAACAGAAGAAAGAAGTAAAAGAAAAAGCAATTGAAGTTACCCTTTGGGAAGCAGCAAATAAATTGAGAGGAAGCGTTGAACCTGCCGAATACAAACACGTCGTGTTGGGACTGATTTTCTTAAAGTTTGCCAGCGACAAGTTTGAAGAACAACGAGCTAAACTTATTGCAGAAGGAAAAGAACCAGCAGCATGGGTGGTAGAAATGTTAAAAAAAGGAGAAA
>JASDTB010000046.1:0-1734 GCA_041441455.1 Bacteroidales bacterium | reverse complement strand
AGAAGGCAAAGAGAAATACATTGAAATGCCTGAGTTCTACAATATGCACAATGTGTTCTTTTTAGAAGAGACATGCCGATGGAGTTATCTGATAAAAAGAGCCAAACAGAACGACATAGCATTGCTTATTGATACGGCTCTGCACACCATTGAGAAGAACAACAAAGCCCTTAAAGGAGCATTGCCCGACAACTACTTTTCTCGATTAGGTTTGGATATAACCAAACTGGCTTCTTTACTCGATACCATTAACGACATTGACACAACCAAAGACCCAAAACAAGATGTTGTTGGTAAAGTGTATGAATACTTTCTCTCTAAGTTTGCACTATCGGAGGGTAAAGGTAAAGGAGAGTTTTACACGCCTAAAAGCATTGTAAACCTTATTGCAGAAATGATTGAACCCTATAAAGGCATTATCTATGACCCTGCTTGTGGTAGCGGTGGAATGTTTGTTCAGTCCATCAAGTTTATCGAAGCACACCACGGTAACAAAAAAGAGGTATCTATTTACGGCCAAGAATACACAAACACCACTTACAAATTAGCTAAGATGAATCTTGCTATCAGGGGAATTAGCGGCAATCTTGGCGAAAAAGCTGCCAACACATTTCTGGACGACCAACACAAAGACCTCAAAGCCGATTTCATTATGGCAAACCCACCTTTTAACCAAAAGGACTGGCGGGCAGATAATGAATTGATCGACGACCCACGTTGGAGAGGTTATGATGTACCACCAAAGAGCAACGCCAACTATGGTTGGATTTTGAATATGGTGAGCAAACTTTCTGAAAACGGAATTGCAGGTTTTATCTTGGCAAATGGTGCATTGAGTGGCGGTGGTGAAGAATACAAAATCCGCAGAAAGCTGATAGAAAATAATTTAGTGGAAGCCATTTTGGTATTGCCACGAAACTTATTTTATACTACAGACATTAGTGTTACGCTTTGGATTGTAAACAAAAACAAGAAAGCACAGAGCAAAATAGTGGGAGACGAGACACGCAATTATCGTAACAGAGAAAAAGAAATCCTATTTATGGACTTGCGACAAATGGGAGAACCATTTGAAAAGAAATACACCCAATTTTCAGATGATGATATACAAAAAGTTGTTAAAACTTACCATCAATGGCAGTTTTCGAAAGGATCAGACTACCAAAATATACCCGAATTTTGCTATTCCGCTTCGTTAGATGAAGTAGCCAAAAAGGATTTTTCATTAGTACCAAGCAAATATATTGAGTTCGTTAATCATGACGAGAACATTGACTTTGACGAGAAAATGAAAAACTTGCAAAGCGAGTTAGTCAACTTACTAAAGGCAGAGGAAGAAAGCAAAAAGGATTTATTGACTGTATTTAAAGAGTTGGGGTATGAGATTAAACTATAAACCACTTGGGAAATATATACAGCCTGTAGTTGGGCGAAATAACGATTTAGATGATTTGCCGTTGGTGGGTTTGAGTATTCAGAAAAAGTTTATTCCTTCTATAGCCAACACCATTGGAACGGATATGTCAACCTACAGAATCATTGAAAGAAATCAGTTTGCTTATGGTCCTGTAACTTCAAGGAACGGAGATAAAATTACCATTGCATTATTTACTGATTTTGACAAAGCATTAATTTCTCAGGCGTATGTTCCTTTTGAAGTAAAAGACCGTAACGAACTCGACCCTGAATATTTGATGATGTGGTTTCGCAGATCAGAATTTGACCGCTATGCAA
>JASDTB010000045.1:0-77681 GCA_041441455.1 Bacteroidales bacterium | reverse complement strand
GAGCTCCTGCTTGACCAGTAAAATTGAAAAGATGAGGCTCTACCCAAGCTTCAACTGAGTTTTTATTAATTCCAATTGGAATATCTCCTTTTAATATGATTCCATTATCGTTTGCATATCTATGGGCCTCAGAGAGCTGAAGATGTAAATGATATTGCAAAAATAGGTGAATTGCAGTTTTTTGATATGTCTTTGATTTTGGGTCTGTTAAATTGGAGATTTTTTCTTTACTGTATATTGAGTAGTCGCCCCATTGGCTAAAGTCTGCGGTTTTATATTTATCTCTCAAATAGCAAAACGCAGAATAATTTATTAACCACTCTTTATTTTTTTCAAAAAATAATTTATAATCATCTCGCTGAGATGTTTTTTCCCATTCTTGAGAGAAAATTTTATTAAAATAATCCCATTTTAACTTTAATACAGCATCATAATCAATCTCTGAAAGGTTATTCAGTTTATCAGCTTTAGATATAAAGCTTTTCATGTACTTTTCATCTTCTATTACTCCTATTTTTAAAGGATTAAGATATATTGGATGAAGAGCATACACTGTAATTGCTCCATATGGATAAGAGTCTTGCCAAGTTCTACTCATTGTTGTGTCGTTTATTGGTAGAATTTGAAGCACTCTTTGCCCAGTCTGTTTTAATAATTCACAAAATTTTATGATGTCACTAAAATCACCACACCCAAAACTGGTTTTGCTTCTGATCGAGAACACAGGAATTGCAGTTCCTGCAAATCTGGCTTTTTGAGCTGGGAGATTGATTGTGAAATTGTTAAATATTTGTAATGAGTTGTCACCGTCAATAACTTCGAAACTGCGATTGTCTCCATGCTCCCATGTGACCACCTGTTGTTCCGAACCATAGTTTTTGATTAATAAGAATTTGTATTCATTTTTACCATAGAACTTAGTTGAATCAAGCCTGATTTCCCAAACTCCTTGGTCGTTAACATATAGGGGTAATGATTTTTCTGGGTTCCATTTGCCTAGCCATTTACCATCGCCGCAAAGAGCAACAATAGTGTCTGACGGTATATTGTTTGCATTACATTTAATTACTAAATTACCTTTCCCGATATTTTTGTCTCTCATGAAAAATACATTTTTAAATGCATATGAAGAGAATGGGGATTCGTCGGTAAATGGTTTCCATTGATCAATAATAGAATAATTCTTAAATCCTTTTTCTGGGATAAATTTTCTCAAAGGACCACATTCATACTCAAGTGTGCCATTATCGTTCTTGATTACATATGAATATTCAAACTCATAAGTATCATTACTTTCAAATAAGTAGATCCATTTTCCATCGGAATACTTCATAGGAGTTAATCCTATCAATGAATGTTCTCTATTATTATTTGATTGTAATCCATTAATGCAAATGACTTGGCCGTAAGTAGTATTGTAGGGTATTGAAAATGTAATTCTCATAATTGATAAATTAGAATATTCCTAGTTACAAACCTATGATTTTTTTTGAAAATATATTAATCATTATAATGTAAAAAGCCTTATAGTCCATTTTTTATTAGATGAAGATTAAATATTTTATGCCGAAATTAAGATATAATTTATAATTTTACATCCACCTGAACTAAATTAAAATTATGATAAAACATATTATAAGCAAGTCTGAAGGAGACAAAAAGAAGGATTTTATTTATGTAAATTCAATTATTCATGGTTTTGCAATAGTACATGCTGCTGCATGTTTTTCTCTTCTTTCAGCAGGGTTGTCGGATGGTCTTATTTTAACGGTGCTAACAATAATCATGATTGTATTATTGATAAACTATTTCAATGGAACAACTGATGTATTTTTATCACTTTCCGTTTTGTCTTGTCTTGCTGGTTTTTATTTAGGAACAGCTGGTGCTAAGCTTATTGGTGAGGTTATCGGAAATAATGTTTTGACTCATGTAATTGCTACTGTTTTGGTTACAGAAATTTTAGGATGGCTTGTTTTCCTTATACTCAGGAAAAGAATGAGCATTAAAAAATAAATGTTCCTCGGATGAAAAATCTTAGTATAAGACAGTTTGTAGAATTTTCATTCTTAGCCCTTTTGGTACTTGGGTTTCGATTGTTGATTGAAGAATTAATCCCTCTTTTTGAAGAGAATTTAAATCTTACTTTTGGCAGATTCTTGATTAAACTCTTAAGTAATTATCCCCTAACCTTAACAATTCTAGTTTTAGATATTGCTGGAATTTACTATTTTAACAAATACCTAAAAAGGGATAATTCTTGGATGAATATCTCTTTAATCTTGGTTCTTTGTTTGATAATCTCATTAATTGCAGGACTTTGGCAAAGACTTAACCTTTGGATTAATGGTGCCGAATTAGTTTTATTTAAAGATTTGTATTTTACACTTACTGTGTTTGCTAGCTTTATATTTAATTTAATTATAGTTTCTCTAATTCAAGTTTATAATTATTATACAACTACTCAAGAAAAGGCTCTAAATATTGAGATTGGGAAAAAGAATAAAGCCAGGTACCAATATCAACAATTAAAAACTCAATTAAATCCACACTTTCTTTTTAATAGTCTTAATGTTCTTGATTTTCTAATTCATACAGATCAAGACAAAGCAAGTGAATTTGTTCGTAAACTCTCATCGGTTTATAGATATCTTCTTAATAAAGGAGACAACACAATTGTGTCACTAAGAGAAGAGATTGATTTTGTTAATTTATATGTAGATTTGCTCAAAGAGAGATTTAGTGACGGATTACATGTTAATGTTAATGTTGATGAGAAGTATATGGCGCTAGGAATTATACCTGGAGGCTTACAATTACTTGTTGAAAATGCTACCAAACACAATATTGTTAGTATTGACTCTCCTTTAGAGATAAATATTTATATTGAGGATAACCAACTAATTGTGGTTAATAATCTTCAGCCTCGTATAAATACAATTGACTCTAGCGGATTAGGAATAAAGAACATTAAAGGTCAATACATGCTATTGATTAAGAAGGATATTACTATAAACAAATCAAAAGAATTTTTCGAAGTCAGACTTCCTTTAATTTAGTCAAAATGAAAGTATTAATACTAGAAGACGAAATCCCTGCTCAGATGCAGATTAAAAAACTCTTGAATATAAATTATCCAGAGTTTGAAATAAAAGCTTGTCATGCTTCAATTTTGTCTGCTGCAGAATGGCTTAAGAACAATGAAGTTGATCTGATTTTTATGGATGTTGAGTTGTCAGATGGAGTTTGTTTTGAGCTTTTTAATATGGTTGATATAAAAGCACAAGTAGTAATAACAACTGCCTATGAAAGTTATGCTTTAAATGCATTCAAAGTAAATAGTATCGACTATTTGTTAAAACCAATCGATCAAGATGAGTTTGTTAAGTCAGTTGAAAAGTGTAAGCAATTGGCAAGTGCAAATTCTTATATGAAAAAGGATATTATTGAAAAACTCTTGACATCATCCAAAGTATACAAACAAAGGTTTACAGTAAAGTTGGGCAAGCAGATTATCGTAATTAACACTAATGATATTGCATACTTTTATGCAGAAAATAAGTCAACTTATATTGTGACTTTTGATAAAAAAGTATTGTTATATGACCTAAGTTTAGATACAATTGAAACACAAATCAGTCCGGATGTTTTCTTTAAGTTATCTAGATCGTGTATTGCAAGTATATCTTCAATCGACTCAATATCAAAACATTTCAATTCTAGATTAAAGGTTAAATTAAAACCACCTTTTAAAGAGGATATTCTTGTAAGCCGAGTAAAAGTTCATTCTTTTATGGAATGGCTAGAGGGAATATAATTTCGGTTACAATTTTGTTAAGTTCGTCCTATATTAATTAAACCCCATCGTTTTTCAGAAACTTGTTGTTACATTTTATTGTACTTTTAACTAAAAGTATGTTAAAATGAAACAAAATAGAATGACATTCTGGGATATCTGGAACATGAGTTTCGGATTTTTGGGAATTCAATTCGGATTTGCACTTCAAAATGCAAATGCCAGTAGGATTCTTCAAAGTTTTGGGGCAGATGTTGAACATTTATCTTGGTTTTGGATTGCAGCTCCTTTGACTGGCATGATTGTTCAGCCAATTATTGGACACTACAGCGATCAAACTTGGACAAAGTTAGGCAGAAGAAAACCATATTTTTTAGTAGGAGCAATAATGGCAGCATTAGCACTAATAATGATGCCAAATTCTCCAATGCTAGCACATCTTTTACCTCCAATGTTAATTGGCGCAGGAATGCTGATGATAATGGATGCCTCTATAAATGTAGCAATGGAGCCATTCAGAGCATTAGTTGCCGACCTTCTCCCGTCTGATCAAAGAACTTTAGGTTTTTCAATTCAAACTTTTTTAATAGGTATTGGTGCAGTAGTCGGATCATGGTTACCATTTATTCTGGCTGAATTATTTGGAGTCGATAAGACCGCAGACATTGGACAAGTGCCCCATAACGTTACTTGGTCTTTCTATTTTGGAGCAGCTGTTCTTATAATGACAATAATTTGGACTGTTTATACTACTAAAGAGTACCCACCTGATAAAAATGAAAGTGGTGAAAAGGAGAAAATTAAAGGATTAGGTGAAATCTTTAAAGATTTTGCAAAGATGCCAAAAACGATGAAGCAATTAGGGATTGTTCAATTCTTCTCGTGGTTTGCTCTATTTTCTATGTGGGTATTTTCTACACCAGCAGTAGCAGTTCATATCTATGGAGCTCAAATAGGAGACACAAGTTCGGTGCTATACCAAGACGCAGCTAACTGGGTTGGTTTTATTTTCGGAATATATAATGGAGTAGCTGCAGTTTATGCTCTTGTACTCCCTGCTATCGCAAAAAAAATTGGAAGGAAGCTCACTCATGCATTTTCATTGTTAATGGGTGGAATTAGCTTGATTTCATTTTACATTATAAAAGATCCTATGCTTTTGTTACTTCCAATGATTGGTATTGGAATGGCGTGGGGAAGTATTCTTTCTATGCCGTATGCAATATTGGCAGGTTCACTTCCAGCAAAGAAAATGGGAATCTATATGGGAATATTTAACTTCTTTATAACTATACCTCAAATTATTAATGGTATAGTTGGTGGTCCTATTGTAAAGAGATTGTATGATTCACAAGCAATCTATGCAATAGTTGGTGCAGGTATATGTCTGTTATTGGCTTCTTTATCGGTTGTATTCGTTGAAGACAAGGACGATATTGCTGAAATAAAATTATTTAAATCTAACTAACTTAATACAAATTACTAAAACTCAAATTTATGAAGCGTTTATTGAAGGTAATACCTATGTTGCTGCTCATGATTGTAGCTACTGGTATTAACGCTCAACAAAAAGTATCTGTTTCTGGTACTGTAGTTGATGCTAAAAATTTACCACTGATCGGAGTTGCCGTAGTTGAGAAGGGAACAAGAAATGGAGTTGAAACAAACCTTGATGGTAAGTATTCAATTTCTGTTAGTTCTTCAAATTCAATTTTGGTTTTCTCTTATCTTGGATTTGTAACTAAAGAGGTGTCTGTAAAAGATGCTTCAGTAGTTGTACTAAACGAAGACACTCAGCTTCTCTCAGAAGTTGTTGTGATTGGTTACGGACAAGTTCGTAAAAAAGATGCGACAGGTGCAATTACAGTAATTAAACCAGAACTTCTAAACAGAGGTGCAGTTACCTCTCCGCAAGACCTACTAGTTGGAAAGGTTGCTGGTGTTCAAATTACTCCTGGTGATGGAGCCCCTGGTTCTGGACCAACAATTAGAATTCGTGGAGGAGCCTCACTTAAAGCTAGTAACGATCCACTTTTGGTTATTGATGGTATTCCATTGGCAAATGATGCTGCTCCTGGTATGAGAAATGCCTTGGCATCTATCAATCCGAATGATATTGAATCATTTACAATCCTTAAAGATGCGTCTTCTACTGCAATTTATGGTTCAAGAGGATCTAATGGTGTAATTATTATTAATACCAAAAAGGGTAGTAAAAACTTTAAACTAGATTATAGCTCTACATATTCTGTAAACCAGAATATCAAAACTTTAAATGCGTTGAGCGCATCTGAGTTTAAAGCGAAACTAGAAGAAGCTTATCCTGCTGGTTCTACTGTTGCAAATGCAATTGCTTCATTGATGTGAACTTATGATACAGATTGGCAAAAAGAAATTTTCCAACTAGGACTATCTACAGATCAAAACATCAATTTGTCAGGAACAGTAGCAAAAGTTCTTCCATATAGAATATCACTTGGTTTAAACAAACAAAATGGTACTCTTAAGACATCTTCATTTGATAGATATACAGCTTCGTTAACTTTAACTCCTGCTTTCTTAAAAGATCATTTGAAAGTTAATGGAAACCTTAAATTCGTTAACAACAATAATCAATTTGCTGATGGTGGTGCTGTAGGAGCTGCTGTATTCTTTGATCCAACAAAACCTATGTACAATTACAATCAGGATGGAACTATTAATACAAAATTGTTTAATGGTTACTATAACTGGGGTACTATTCAAAATCCTAATACTTTAAGTGGAACTAACCCGCTCTCTTTACTTCATGATAAATACGATAAATCTACAACAAACAGAGTTATTGGTGTTTTAGAACTTGATTACGTAGTTCATAATTTCCAAGACCTAAGAGCTCACTTAAATGTTGGTTTTGACGCTGCATTGGGTAGAGGAAAAAATGGTGTTATGTGGAATTCATTCCAATCAATTAAAGATGCCGATTTCAAAAGTTTCGGAAGAAGCACTACTTGGAGAAACCTTCGCAGAAATCAAGTTTTAGATTTTTATCTTAACTATGTTAAAGAGATTGACGCTATTAAATCTAAAATTGATGTAATGGGTGGATACTCATGGCAAAAAGTGTTTAAACAAGATTACAGTAAAGAGGCTTCTAACCATTTATATAATCCTATTGTTAAAAAGGAGACTACCTTCCCAACTGAGAGCGCATTACTTTCTTTCTTTGGTAGATTAAACTACACCTTGATGGATAGATATCTATTAACTTTGACATTTAGAAACGACGGATCATCTAGATTTGCAAAAGAGAATAGATGGGGTATGTTCCCTTCAGCAGCATTAGCTTGGCAGATGAACAAAGAATCATTCCTAAAAGATTCTAAAGTTGTATCAGATCTTAAGCTAAAACTTGGTTATGGAGTAACTGGACAACAAGAACTATTATTGAATGACTATCCATATATTCCTTTATATAATATGTCAACAGTTAACTCAAATTACCTATTTGGAAGTACTTTCTACTCATTATTGAAACCTACTGGTTATGATCCTAATCTTAAGTGGGAAGAGACTACAACCTATAATATTGGTCTAGATTTTGGCTTCTTCAGCAATAGAATCACCGGTTCAGTTGATGTATATAAGAAAGAGACTAAAGATTTGTTGAATGAAATTGATATTGCTGCAGGAACAAACTTCGCAAATAGAATTGTTACAAACATCGGAAGCTTAAAGAATGATGGTGTTGAGTTCAATATTAATGCAATCGCAATTGAAAATAAAGAGATGTCTTGGCAAATTGGATTTAACGCAACTTGGAACCAAACAGAAATTACAAAGCTTACTGCTTCTAATAATCCAAATTATCTTGGAGTAGAAGCTGGAGATAATCTATCTTCAGGTACAGGTGGAACAATTCAAAGGCATGTTGTTGGTTATAAGCCAAATACATTTTTTGTTTATCAACAAGTTTACGATGTTAATGGTAATCCAATACAAAACCTTGTTGTTGATAGAAATAAAGATGGCCAAATTACTGAAGCTGATAGATACTTGTCGGAATATAGCCCAACTCCTAAATATTATTTAGGTCTAAATTCTATGTTCAAATATAAAAAGTTCGATTTAGGATTTAATATGAGAGCTAACATTGGTAACTATATCTTTAATGATTTTGCCGCTGCAAACTCTTCTGCTGCAAACTTCACCAACCAAGGATTCTTAACAAATATGGTCGATGTTGTTTACAAAACTGGATTTATCAAAACGAATGCTCCTCAACAGCTTAAATCTGATTATTTTGTAGAAGATGCGTCATTTATTAAAATGGACAATTTAACATTAGGTTATAATTTTAGCAAAGTATTGCTAGATAGATTATCAGGCCGCCTATCTTTCTCTGTTCAAAATGTGTTTACTATTACTAAATACTCGGGTATGGATCCAGAGGTATTCAACGGTATTGATAAAAATATATGGCCAAGACCAAGAATTTACACTCTAGGTTTATCATTAAATTTCTAAATGCTTGATAATATGAAAAATATAAAAATATTAATAACAATAGCAGTTGCTTCTCTGACGCTGACATCTTGTTTTAAAGATCTTGATTTAAAACCATTAGATGAAAATACTTATACAGTAGATAGAGCATACAGCACAGAGATTAGCTATACTCAAGGACTTGCCAAGATTTATTCAGTAATGGCAATATCTGGTCAAGATGGAGCTGGAAGTACCGATATTACTGGTATTGACCCAGGTAACTCTCAATTTCTAAGAAGTTTATGGAATCTACAAGTTGTAACCACAGATGAGTGTAAAAACGCTTGGCCAGGTGACTCTTGGGTGCCAGAACTTAACAACAACACTTGGAGTACTATTAAGAACGAATCTATTGATGGAGTTTATTATAGAGCAATGTTTATTGTAGCTTTAACAAATGAGTACCTTAAACAAACAACTGATGATAAATTGAATTCAAGAGGTCACTCTGCGTTGATTCCAACTGTAACAAAGTATCGTCTAGAAGCTAGATTCATGAGAGCTTTAGCTTACTCAGTTTTGATTGATACTTATGGTAATCCTCCATTTATTACTGAAAATGATCCTATTGGAAGCTATATGCCTTCTCAGATAGGTAGACCGAAATTATTTGAGTATATTGAAAAAGAGCTACTTGATATTGAATCAAAATTAGTTGCTCCTCGTGCAAATGAGTGGGGAAGAGCAGACCAAGGTGCTGCATGGACTCTTCTAGCAAGATTGTATCTAAATGCAAAAGTCTATACCGGAACTGCAAGATATACAGATTGTATTACATACTGTAAGAAAGTAATAGCTGGTGGTTACTCTTTGGCTCCTAACTATGCACATCTATTCATGGCGGACAATAATACTTCAACCGCGAAAAATGAAATCATTTTCCCGATAGTATTTGATGGTAATAAAATCCAAACTTGGGGAGGTATGACATATCTAGTTGCTTCATCTAGAGCAGGCGCAGAAAAAAGTTCTGTTAACAACGGAACACAACAAGCATGGGATGGAAATAGATCGACAGAGAAATTGGTAGATAAATTCACATTTACCGATCCAAATGCTGACTACCCTGTAAGTCCAGATAAAAGAGCGATTTTCTATGGAAAAGGTAGAACAAAAACTATTGAAAACCCGCTAAGTACATTTACAAAACAAGGATGGTCTGTATTTAAGTTTACTAATGTTACTTCTACAGGAGGTAAAGGAGCACACAATGACTTCCCTGATACTGATTTCCCATTCTTCAGACTTGCAGATGTTTATCTAATGTTAGCAGAAGCAGTTGTTAAAGGAGGAACAGGTGCTACAATGGGTGATGCAATTGGCTATGTAAATGAATTGAGAGTTAGAGCTTATGGTAATGCAACTGGTAATATCAGTTCTCTTGATGAAAACTTTATTTTAGATGAGAGAAGTCGCGAACTATATTGGGAAGGAACTCGTAGATCTGACCTTATTAGATTTGGTAAATACACTGGTGGTACATACTTATGGCCATTTAAAGGAGGACAACCTCAAGGTGTAGCTATTGATGCTAGATATAACTTGTTCCCAATTCCGGTATCAGATATGATTTCTAATCCGAATTTGGTGCAAAATGATGGTTATACAAATTAATTCTTAGAGCTATGAAAATATTAAAATATACACTTTCGATACTTCTTGTCTTAGCAGCTTTTGTTAGCTGTACGAAAGATGAGACAAGAATCGTATTTGATCCGGCAAATGTTGTGGCTTCTACTATTACAGTCCCTCAAGCGATTGTTTTAAATGAAACTACCAAAGGTGAGAATTTGCCTGCATTTACATGGACAGCTGCTCAATTTGGATACGATGCAGCAGTAACTTATGTTGTAGAACTAGGTCTTCAAGGTACAAACTTTTCTAAAGTTAGAGTATTGGGATCAGTAAATACAAATAGACTAATTATCAAACAGAGTGATCTACAAGCTGCTCTTGATTTTCTAGGTGCACCATTAGGACAACAACAAGCTGTTCAAATGAGAGTAAAAGCGTCTATAGTTGATCAAATTTCCCCAACTGTTTCACAAGTTATTAATTTTAATGTAACTACATATATGCCTGCAGAAAAAGAGTATGCAAAGGTGTGGATAGTAGGTGATTATTGCGATTGGAAACATGATAATTCTCAATTCTTATATGATATCGCAGGTGATGGAAAATACTTTGAAGGTTGGGTGATGTTTGACGGAAAAGCTCAAAATGGATTTAAAATTACTTATACTGGTGGATGGAATGGAGATGATATTGGAACAAATGCAGCAGCAGTAGTAAACAATAAAATCAAAGTTGAACCAGGTGGAAACATTGGATTATTCAATGGTATTTTAATGTACTTGAAGTTAGATAATAGAGATCAGTCAAATAGAACTCTTGAACTAATCAATAGCTTAACTAGAATTGGTATTGTAGGTAGTGCTACCCCTAATCAGTGGGGAAGTCCGGATATTGCAATGACCTTTAATCCTGCAACCAGAGTGTTTGAAAAGAAAAATGTTACATTAGCTGCAGGTGAAATTAAATTCCGTGCAAATGATACTTGGGATATTAGCTGGGGAACTTACGATGCTAGTGCAGGTAAGAATCCAAATCAGCTAACAACAGCAAATGGTAAGAATATTACTGTAGCAGCAGGTACATATGATATTACTTTAAATCTTAATAAAGTAGATCCTACTTTTGAGGTTAAGCCAGTGAACCAATAGTTATAAGTGTATTTAGTTAGTGGAAGGGGATATCTCCGAAAGGAGAATCCCTTTTCCTTAATAAAACGATATTATTATGAGAAGATTTCTTTATTCGTTATTATTTCTATTTTTAATCATATCTTGTTCAAAAGATAATGGAGGTGGAGGTGGTGGAGGACAGGTTCCAGTACCTGTTACAGACGATGTTTCGCAATATCAAGCAAGAACTTGGGATAAGAGTAAACGAGGTGGAGTTTTTTATGAAATTTTTGTTCGCTCTTTTGCCGACGGAAATGGGGATGGAGTAGGAGATCTGAAAGGTATTACTGCGAAACTTGATTATTTAAATGAATTAGGAGTCTCTGGAATATGGATAACTCCAATTCATAAAACAGGATCTTATCACGGATATGATGTTGAAGACTATAAATCTGTTGCTGCCGATTTAGGAACTCAAGCTGATTTTGATGCGATGATTGCTAAAGCTCATAGTCTAGGAATAAAAGTTATTCTTGATTTTGTTGTTAATCATACATCTAAATTTCACCCATGGTTTACATCTGCAATAAGCAGTGAAACGAGTTCTTATAGAAACTACTTTCTGTTTGCACCTGCAAATGAAGTTCAGCAGTGGATTTCAAATGGAATGGTCCCAATGACTAATTACTATTCAGCAGGTCAATGGCATAATGTTCCATCTGGAACAACTGGATTTAAATATATGGGAATGTTTTCTGATTGGATGCCAGATATCAATTTTGGACCAGTCTCTACATGTGAAAATAGCGATCCATTTAAAGCTATAGTAGACGCAGCAAAATTTTGGTTAGGCAAAGGAGTTGATGGTTTTAGATTAGATGCTGTAAAACACATATATCAAAATGAAGATTCTGACGAAAATCCAATTTTTCTTCAGAAATTTTATAACGAATTAAAGAAGACAAAAGCTGACATTTACATGGTAGGAGAGAACTTAACTGGAGACTATCAAAAGGTCGCACCTTATTATAAAGGGTTACCTGCTATGTTTAATTTTGATGCATGGTATAAGTTAATTTATGCTATAAATAACGCTCATGCAAAATGGTATCCAAAGGATATCATTGATATGGAAAATAGATTTGTCCAAGTAAGGACAGATTTTATCAATGCAACAAAATTGTCTAACCATGATGAAGACAGAACTATTTCTGTTTTGGGTACAGACAAGATGAAGGCGAGAATTGCTGCGGCAATCATGCTTACAGTAAGTGGTTCTCCTTATTTGTATTATGGAGAAGAATTAGGGATGCTTGGGATGAAGGGAAACGATGATAAAAACGTAAGAGAGCCATTCCTTTGGAGTAATTTCTCCACAGATATATATAGAGCTAAATGGTTTACACCAGCTAACTCTACAGATAATACAGTGAAGCCTTTGAACCAACAGATGACTGATTACGAATCATTATATAGAATTTACAAGAAATTCATTGAATTAAGAAATACATATCCAGCGTTGGCTTCGGGAACAATGTCTCTACCGAGCAACTTTGATTCGTATCCTAAGAATTTTATGGTGTTTTATCGCGAAGCAGCAGGAGAGAAACTTTTAATAGTTCACAATGTATCTTCTAATTATACTCGTTATGAAATTAACCAAAAGGTAAAAAAGGCAATAGCAGACATGGGTAGAGTGAACTATACACAAGAACCAAATGACAACCTCTCTATGTTAATGCCCCCATATTCAACAATAATTTTCGAGATTTAAATTTAAAGAGTTGATTATGAAACTTAAAGCAATAATTTATGTTTTTTTAGCATCTGCTTTCTTATCATCTTGTATCAAGGAACATATCGCAACCCAACTAGACAAGTATGATATTGCTAGACCGCTAACAATTAAAAAAGATACTACACTTATTCTAGTTAGAGACTTTTTCCCTCTGATAAAGAATATAAGTAATATTAGCTCAAAGGATTTTGACGTTATTTCAAATCCTTATAATGATACTATTAAACTCATTAAAAAAGATAGTTTATCAATTCTATCAACAATTGAGGTATCTTCTGAAGGAGAGACAGCTACAATAATAGCATTCGACAAAAGAGATCAAAGAAATAATCTGTTATTGTATTCAGAATATGCAGATGATTCTGAAATTAGATTGACTGCAGAATTTGTTCCAGAAAAAGTGGTGGTTATGTGGCAAAACTCTGTACTTAGCCACGATTACAGCACTATAAGACAAAGTGCGGACTCTTCTGTAAATATTTATGTTAAAATCCCAGAGTGCTCAAAAGACTTTGAAACTTCGTTTATAAGAGTTTTTGCAACAGATGGCAAAGGTCTTTCTAACGATATTTTAATCCCAATCAAAAAGGGAGTTGTAGTTAACAACTCAAATATGATTACAAGAGGAGATAAACACTCTTATATTTTGTATTCATTATTGATTGATAGATTTTATGATGGAAATCCTTCAAATACCAAGAAGCTTAATTCTCCAGATGTCTTACCAAAAGTAGATTACTATGGAGGAGACCTTGAAGGAGTATTAGAAAAAATAAAATCGAATTATTTCTCCGATTTAGGTATTAACACTATATGGTTGTCTCCGATTACACAAAATCCATACGATGCTTGGGGCCAAAATAAAGATCCTAAAACAAAATTTAGTGGCTATCATGGTTACTGGCCAATATTTATTACAAAAATCGATGATAGATTTGGTAATGAAAAAGTGCTAAAAGAGTTATTAGAAGAGGCTCACAAGAGAGGAATCAATGTAATACTTGATTATGTCGCAAACCACATGCATATTAATAGTCCAACATTGACAGCTCATCCAGATTGGGTAACCCCAAAAACTACTCCTGATGGTAGACCAAATTTACAATTATGGGATGAGTTCAGACTAACTACATGGTTTGATAATCACATTCCTTCTTTGGATTTAGAGAGACAATATGTTTACGAACCAATGACTGACTCTGCTCTATTGTGGTTGAAAAATTTCGATTTTGATGGTTTTAGGCACGATGCGACTAAGCACATACCAGAAGTTTATTGGAGAACACTAACTACAAAAATTTTAAAATCATTTCCAGGTAGAAACGTATTTCAAATTGGAGAGACTTATGGTAGCCCAGAGCTTATTGAGTCTTATGTAAAAAATGGGATGCTTGACGGACAATTTGATTTTAATGTATATGATGCATTTATAAGAAGTACTGTCGATTCAACAGGTGATTTTAATGATCTTAAAAATAACCTAATGAATAGCCTTAATACATATGGATATCATAATGTTATGGGGTATATAACCGGTAATCACGACCGTCCTAGGTTTATTTCATTGGCAGGAGGAGCTGTATCACAAAATGAAGACTCTAAAATGGCCGGATGGAAAAGAGAAATTGGTGTAGGAGATGAAGTTGGATATGATAAATTAGCAATGCTACAAGCCTTTATTTTCACTATTCCAGGTGTGCCATGCATTTACTATGGGGACGAGTATGGAGATCCTGGAGCAAATGATCCAGATAATAGAAGATGGATGAGGTTTGATGGATATTCACAAAAAGAGAATGCTCTAGTGAATAATGCAAAGAAGATGATTAATCTAAGAAAAACATCATTACCATTAATTTACGGAGATTTAATCCCATTAAAAACAGAAAAAGACATAATTTCATATTGTCGTATTTACTTTGGTGAGATAGTAATTGTGACCCTAAATAAAACAAAAGATAAAAAGGAGGTTCAATTAAATTTACCATTTGAAATTGATCCTCAATCGACTATTGAAAATTTTGGTAAACTTCTATCTGCCGACAAAAAAGTAATGACATTAGAAGTAGCTCCTGTCTCATTCACAATTATTTCTGCAAAACTTAAAAACAAATAAATTATATGAAGAAAATTGCCTTATTTTTCACGGTTTTCCTCTCGCTACTAATGATTTCTTGTAGCGGAGAAAAGAAGTTGATTTCTACTGTAGAACATCCTGAATGGATTAAAAATGCAGTAATTTATGAAGTAAATACAAGACAATTCTCTGTTGATGGAAAATTCACTTCAGTAGAAAAAGAGCTTCCAAGATTAAAATCACTTGGAGTTGACGTTCTTTGGTTTATGCCTATAACACCAATTGGAGTTGAAGCAAGAAAAGGGTCTCTTGGTAGTTACTACTCTGTAAAAGATTACAAAGCAGTAAATCCTGAATTTGGAACTATAGATGATTTCAAGAGCCTTGTTGCAAAAGCACACGAGTTAGGAATGAAAGTAATCATTGATTGGGTTGCAAACCACACTTCTAGAGATGCTGCATGGATTAATAATAAAGAGTGGTATGTTATGGATTCAACAGGAACTAATCCTGTCGCACCATTTGATTGGACTGACGTAGCAAAATTGAATTACGACAACAAAGAGATGAGAAGTGCGATGAAAGAGGCCATGATATTCTGGATTAAAGAGGCAAATATAGATGGATTCAGATGCGATGTTGCAGAACATGTACCTGTAGATTTTTGGGAAGATGCATTTTCGGAGATCAAAAAAGTTAAAAACGATGTCTTTATGTTAGCTGAAGCTGAAAATCCAGAATTACAGAAAAATGCTTTCAACGCATATTATGCTTGGCATCTACATCATATAATGAATAATATTGCACAAGGAAAAGCAACTGCTGATACATTAAGAAAATACTTTACAGAGTCAGTAAAAAGATTCCCGTCAAATACAATTCCTTTCAATTTTACCTCAAATCATGATGAAAATAGCTGGAAGGGTTCTGAGCATGAAAGAATGGGAGAATATGCAAAACAAATGGCTGTATTTACATATGTCGCTCCAGGAATTCCTTTGATTTATAACGGTCAAGAGGCTGGATTTAATAGAAGATTACTATTCTTTGAAAAGGATTCAATAGATTGGAAGAGAGATACAAGCTATACAAAGTTATATCAAGAATTATATAAATTAAGAAAAGAGAACCCTGTCTTAAATGCTCCTGATAATTACAACTTCGAAGAGATTAATACAGATAAGCCATCATCTGTATATGTAATGCAAAGAAAGAGCGGTTCTAACTCTGTTATCTCTATCTTTAATTTCTCAACTGATACATTAACTATAAAGGTTGAAAAAGGATTAGAGGCAGGAACTTATAATTCATTTATGGATACAACAACAGTACAACTTACTAATAGTGGTGAATTTAAACTATTACCAAGAGACTATAAAATTTACTTCAAGAAATAATAAAACAAATAATGAGAAAGAAGATATTTTTATCGATTTCCCTTTTATTTACTATTAATATTCTGTTTTCACAGATGATAAACAGAGTTGAACCACCATCATGGTGGACAGGTATGAAACATCCTCTTCGTATAATGATATACGGAGAGGATCTTCACAATTCAACATTAACAGCTAAAGATTCTCGAATAAAGGTGTTAAATGTGAAAAATGGCGATAATCCAAATTATGTTTTTGCTGATGTAAAATTTGATAATGGATTATCGACAGGTGAATATGAATTTGTTCTTAAGAATGGAAAGGGGAAAGTTGTATCCTTTAAATACAAGATTGAAGGCAGAAAGAGTTCGAAGAAAAGAACAAGCTTCGATAGTTCAGACATGATTTATCTTCTCATGCCAGATAGATTTGCTAATGGAGATGTTAAGAATGATAATGTTAATGGTTATCCAGACAAGTCAAATAGATCTGATATTTTAGGAAGACATGGAGGAGATTTACAAGGGATAATTAACTCTTTGGACTACATATCTTCTTTAGGTGTTACTGCAATATGGTCTACACCTCTTTTAGAAGATAACGAGCCAAAAGTATCATATCATGGATACGCATGTTCAGACTATTATAAAATTGATCCAAGATATGGAACAAACGAATTGTACAAAAAATATGTAGATGAAGCAGCCAAAAGAGGGATTAAAATTATACAAGATTTTATTCCAAATCACTGCGGATTAAGTCATTGGTGGGTTAATGATCCTCCGTTTAAAGATTGGATCAATACATTTCCAAAATATACCCAGTCAAACTTTGCAATGACAGGGCATGCTGATATTCATGCTGCTGAAGCTGACAAAGATTTATTAATAAAAGGGTGGTTTGACACGTCAATGCCTGATATGAATCTAAAGAATGAACAGCTTGTTACATATTTCATTCAAAATATGATTTGGTGGGTTGAATGGTCGGGAATTTCTGGGATTAGAGTTGATACTTATCCATACAGCGATAAATATCAAATTGCTAAAATTATGAATGGAATTCGAAACGAATATCCATGGATTAGTATTGTTGGAGAGTGTTGGTATCACTCCCCACAAGAAATTGCCTATTGGGAAGGTGGAAATAAAAATAAAGACGGATATGATAGCAAGTTAACTCATGTAATGGATTTTTGGATGCAAGACATGATTTTCGAAGCTTTTTTGAAAGATGAAAATCCTAATTGGGGAGAGGGAATGTTTAAAATTCATAGAGTATTAGCACTAGATTATATTTATAAAAATCCGTATTCATTAATGATCTTTGCTGATAATCACGATACAAACAGAATCTCTGAATTGATCAAAAAGAACCCTTCAAAATTAAAGATGATACTATCACTTTTAGCGACAATGCGAGGCATTCCGCAACTATATTATGGTACTGAGATCATGATGGCAACCAAGGATGGAGTTCTAGGACATGGCCAAGAGAGAATGGATATGCCAGGTGGTTGGGATGGTGACGCTAAAAATGTATTTAAAGGAGAGAATTTATCTAATATAGAAAATGATATTCTTAACCATACAAGAAAAGTATTTGGATGGAGAAAAACTTCTAAAGTAATTCACGATGGAAAGCTTACTCACTATTGGCCAATTGATAATGTTTATGTATACTTCAGATACAATACAGGTGAGACAGTAATGACAATTATCAACAATAATGTTAAACCAATAACAATTGATTGGAGTAGATACAAGGAAAATATCAAAAACTTCAAAGGAGGAATCGATATTATTTCTGAAAAAGAGATAAAATTTGATGAAAAATTTGAAATCCCTGGTCAAACGTCAATGATAGTTGAGTTGAAATAGAAAATCAAATACTATCTTTGCGTTTACGAGTGTAAATATGAAGATAGCTATAATACAACCAGACATAATCTGGGAAAACAAAGATTTAAATTTTGAAAAATACGAAACTATTTTTCAAAAGATATTTACTGAAAATTCAGGAGTGGATCTTATAGTCCTTCCTGAATTTTTTTCGTTTGGATTTTCTATGAATGTCTCTCTTGCAGAGACAGAAGAGGGAGAATCACTATCATTCTTAAAGCAAAATGCCAACAAGTATAGATGTGCAATTATTGGCTCCATTCCAATAATGGAAAACGAAAAGATTTACAATCGTGCATATTTTGTAACAGAAGAATTTATTAGATATTACGATAAAAAGCACCTCTTTTCATATGGTGGTGAAGACTCTTTTTTTAAAGCTGGGACATCTCAAACAATTGTTGACTATCTAGATTTAAAGATAAAAATCCAGATATGTTATGATCTAAGATTTCCAGTATGGTCAAGAATTGTTGAAAATAATTATGATGTTTTAATTAATATATCATGTTGGCCATCCTCTAGAATATCTGTAACAGAGCCTCTTACTAAAGCAAGAGCTATTGAAAATCAATCCTATGCAATTTTTGTCAATAGAACTGGAAATGAGCCATCTAATTCTTATAATGGCAATTCAATTGCTGTAGACTTCAAAGGAAATACAATATTTAAATTAGGGTCTGAAGAGTCATATAGTGTATTAACTATCGACAAAGATAAATTGACACATTTTCGAGAAAAGTTTCCAGTTTGGAAAGATGCTGATAAATTTTATTTTGAGTAAATTTAATTTCACAATCCCCACAATTATATGCAATTCAATAAATCAATATTAGTTTTAATAGTTTTGTTTTTGCCATTTTTAGTAGTTGCAAAGCCTATAAGTCCTAAAGATGGAAAGCATGTGATTAATATTTATGCGACAAACGATCTTCATGGACGATTTTTTGATTCCACATATATAGACAAAGGAGTTAACCAAAGTTCACTATCAATAGTCTCAAAATACCTGAAAAATGAGAGAGCTAATGCTAAAATTGATCCGATTTTACTAGAACTAGGAGATAACCTTCAAGGAGATAATGCGAGTTTCTTTTATAACTATATAGACACTACAGGAAGACATATTCTTACAGAGATTGTTGAATATTTGAAATATGATGCTGTAGTTGTTGGGAATCACGATATTGAAACGGGTGGTAAAGTATATAATAAATTAAAAAATGAACTTTCAGCTCCATATTTAGCTGCTAATGCGATCCGAACAGACAATGGAAAACCTTACTTTTTACCATACACAATTATTATTCGCGAAGGTATAAGGATTGCAGTAATTGGGCTGACAAATCCAAATATTCCAAGTTGGCTTACTCCAAGCTTATGGAAAGGTATGGAATTCAAAAAAATACCAGAAACAACATCGTATTGGGTTAATTATATTAATCAAAACGAAAAACCTCATATTATTGTAGTTGCTATGCATGCGGGTATTGGAATAGAATCAGATCCAAATATAGAAGATCCCGCATTGTACACAGCCTCTAAGATAAAAGGAATTGATGTTGTGTTTGCCGCTCACGACCATAAAGTTTTTAATAAAAAAGTTTACAATGGAGAGGATAGTGTCTTAGTTATTGAGGCAGGCAATAGAGCACAAAACATTTCGCATGTTAAAATAACTATATCAATAGAAAATGATAAAGTTGTAGATAAAAGCATATTGGGAACCGTTGTAAATATGTCGGGATTACCTGCAGATTCAGATTTTAATCAACAATTTAGGGCTAAATATTCAAAAGTAAGGGAGTTTACTAATAAGAAAATTGGATCTATTACTAAGGATATCTATTCAAGAGATGCTTTTGCCGGACCTTCTCTTTACATTGATTTAATTCATAAAATTCAGTTAGAAACTACAAAAGCAGATATTTCTTTTGCCTCTCCTTTAAATTTTGATGTAAAAATAAACAAAGGTGATTTGAATTTTCAAGATTTAATGAATCTCTATCCTTTCGAAAACCAATTATATGTAATGGAGCTTACTGGACAAGAGATTAAAAACTATCTTGAACTGTCTTACGACCAGTGGATTTTAGCACCAGTAAAACCAAACTCAAAGAGGTTATTCAGAATAAAATACAATATTGAAAGGAAGAAATATCAATTTGAACATTATTTCTTTAGTTTCGATTCTGCAGCAGGAATTATTTATGAAGTAAATATTAATAAGCCGAAAGGGGAGATGATTAATATCAAATCGATGAGCAACGGTGAATCATTTGATTTAAAGAAAACATATAAGGTTGCAATCTCATCTTATAGAGCAAATGGAGGTGGTGATCTATTAGAAAAAGGAGCCGGATTAGATTCTAATGAGCGAACTCAAAGAGTGATTGAAAGAATGTCTGATATAAGAGAACTTGTTTACCAATATTTTAAAAAGCATCCACAAGTTGAACTAGAGACTATAAATTCATGGAAATTTGTTCCAGAAAAAAAAGCAAAACAACTAATTCAAACGGATTTTAAACTACTATTTAAGAATCTATAAGAGGCTTTCGACAGACGATCCATTATTGCTTTTCCAATACCAATCATAGGAACTTGATCTGCAATAATATACTCACAATCACTATCTTCCAAAGTATGAAGAGCTGTGAATAAATTTGCAGCTGCTTCAGTCAAATTTTGATTCTTTGACAAATATTCAACTAACTTATATTTGTTTGTCTCTTCGCCATAAAACGAAAGGTAAGCTGCTTTTGAATAATCAATCTCAACAGGGATATTTCCTTTGATATAAACAGGTTTTTCTGGGCTATAGTGAGATTTTAATAGTCCTGGAGAGGCAAGTTCTACCTCATTAACGTCAGTCTTATTTGACTTAGGAACATGTTTGATTAAATCTGATTCAGTTATAAAGCCATTTCTAAGAATTTGGAAACCGTCATCATGAAGTCTAATAACAGTAGATTCTATTCCAATTTTTGTTCCCCCTCCATCTAATATACACTCTAAAAAAGGTAGTTGCTTATGAACATGTTCTGCCTTTGTGGGGCTAATTCTTCCGAACTTATTAGCACTTGGTGCAGCAATAGGGCATCCTGACTTGTTAATTAACTCAAGAGCAATTGGATTATCTGGCATTCTTATGCCAACAGTATTTAAACCTGATGTGACTAAATCTGGAACAAGACCACTCTTTTCAAGCACTATTGTTAAAGGCCCAGGCCAAAAATTTTCCGCTAATACATTAATATAAGTACTCTTTTGGATTGACAATCTACTAATGTCCTCAATTTTTGCGATATGAACGATTAATGGATCAAAGGTAGGTCTCTCTTTGGCTTCGAAAATCTTTGCAACAGCATTACTATCAAGAGCATTTGCTCCAAGTCCATAAACCGTCTCTGTTGGAAAAGCAACCAACCCACCACCTCTTATTATCTCAGAGGCCTTATTAATATCTTTACTAATCATGCTGCAAAACTACTAAATAAATGCAAAAAAAGAGCGGCTAAGGTGGAAAATACCTATAGCCGCTCAGTGTATAAACAAAACATTAACTATTCAAAAACAACCTCTAATTTTTTGTAGATGTTGTGTACTTTTTCAAGCGCAGCCTCTTTATTCTTAGCGTTGTCGCCTTTTAGTTCTGTAGCAAATTTCTCTGTAGCTTCTTTAAGTTGTTGAGAAAGATCATAATACTTAGGAGCTTTGTCTTTTAATCTCTTGTCTAAACGATCTTTTTGAGCTTTAGTCATCGCATCTGCTTGAGCAACAAATTTTTCTGAAACAGCTAACATTGATGCATAATCTTTGTCAGTCAAATACTTATGGTAGATTACATAAAGAGTTTGGTGGTACTCATCCATCTCTTTAACAAATGGTTTTACAGCTCTATTCATAGCTTCATAAGCTCTGTGAAACTCTTCAGCAGCTTTTAATATTGCCTCTGAATTATTCTCTTCACAAGCTTTGTAATAGTCAGCAGCTGTTGCATTAAATTTTACAAGTTCTGAGTTCCATTTAGCCTCTTTCTCTCTCAATATACCAGGAAGCTTTGTAGCATTGATCTTTTCCATGTTTGCTTTGATCTGAGGAATAAATCCTTTAAGCATCTCAACATCTTTAGCTGGGTAAGCTTTGTGCCACATTGGGAAAATAATTCTGTGAAATGACTTTAAAGCAGGAACGTCAGAGGTGATTTCTGCATCTTGCTCTTTTGTCTGAGCGTTCACAGTTGAAAAGGTACTGGCAGATAAAATTACTGCCAAAATCAAAAGTAGTTTTTTCATTTTGGTTATCTATAATTAGTTTACAAGATAGACTCCATTTGCAACAATTGGTTTAAAATATTTAATCGCTATCTTTGAAGAAAAAAAAGCATGAGAATAGAGTACGATATCAAACTCGGATTTAAAGATGTGATGTTCAGACCAAAAAGATCAACTCTTAAAAGTCGTTCACAAGTAAAATTGCAAAGAACATTTAAGATGCTACATACGAAAACTGAGTGGTCGGGAGTACCTGTAATGGCAGCAAATATGGATACTGTTGGCACTTTTCAAATGGCATTAGCTTTATTCAAACACGAAATGTTTACGGCAATTCATAAACATTATACAATTGATGAATGGCGTGATTTCTTACATAAAGCACCAGAAGGAATTGAGAACCATATAGCCGTAAGTACTGGTACTGGAAACGCCGATTTTGAAAAAATATCTCAGATTTTTGAATTGAATTCTAAACTTAAATTCATATGTATAGACGTTGCAAATGGTTATTCGGAACACTTTGTGGAATTTGTAAAAAGGACAAGAAAGAAGTTTAATGATAAAATAATCATCGCAGGAAACGTAGTTACAGGCGAGATGGTTGAAGAGTTACTATTAGCTGGTGCAGACATTATAAAAGTAGGAATAGGCCCAGGATCTGTTTGTACTACACGTGTTAAAACTGGTGTTGGCTATCCTCAACTTTCTGCAATTATAGAGTGTGCTGATGCTGCCCATGGATTAGGTGGATTAATTGTAAGCGATGGTGGATGTACAACTCCGGGAGATGTAGCAAAAGCTTTTGGTGCAGGTGCAGACTTTGTAATGCTTGGAGGAATGTTGGCTGGTCATGATGAGAGTGGGGGAGAGATCGTTGAGAAAAATGGAGAAAAGTATAAAATGTTTTATGGAATGAGCAGTGCAACTGCAATGAAAAAACACTCAGGAGGTGTTGCTGAATACAGAGCAAGTGAGGGAAAGACTGTCCATGTAACATATAAAGGCAAAGTAGATGACACAGTTCTCGATATACTAGGTGGTATAAGGAGCACATGTACATATGTTGGAGCATCACAATTAAAGGAACTTTCAAAAAGAACAACATTTATACGAGTAGCAGAGCAAGAGAATCAGATCTATAAATAAATATTAATAGGTTTAGAAATTGTATTTGTAATAAAATATGCCTTAAAAAACAAGCCCGAAAAGTGATTTAATTCAACTTTTCGGGCTTGTTTTATTTTAAAGTTTCTAGATGAAACTAAAGTACAATTTAAAATGAATACCTTTTTTAAAGATAAGGCTCTCCTTATTTAGCAAAGCTTACTGACCTTGTCTCTCTAATTACAGTAATCTTAACTTGACCAGGGTAAACCATTTCATCCTGAATCTTTTTAGCTATATCTAATGAAAGTTTCTCAGAATCTTGATCCGAAACCTGTTCACTGCCAACAATTACTCTAAGCTCTCTACCAGCTTGGATTGCATATGTTTTTGTAACTCCTGGATAAGATTGAGCAAGATCTTCCATCTCTTTAAGACGTTTGATATATGACTCTATAACCTCTCTTCTAGCACCAGGTCTAGCACCAGATATCGCGTCACTTACAAGAACCAATGGAGATATTAAAGATGTCATCTCTACCTCTTCGTGGTGAGCACCAATTGCATTGCAAATTTCAGGTTTCTCTTTATATTTCTCGGCTAGTTTCATACCAAGAATAGCATGTGGTAATTCTGGATCCTCGTCAGAAACTTTTCCAATATCATGGAGTAAACCAGCTCTTTTAGCTGTTTTTGGATTCAAACCTAATTCAGAAGCCATAGTTGCACAGATATTGGCAACCTCTCTTGAGTGTTGAAGAAGGTTTTGACCATAAGAAGAACGATATTTCATTCGACCAATTAAACGGATTAACTCAGCATGAAGACCATGTATTCCCAAGTCGATACAAGTTCTCTTACCAGTTTCCATAATCTCGTCTTCGAGCTGTTTTTGAACCTTAGCAACAACCTCTTCGATACGTGCTGGGTGAATACGGCCGTCAGTTACTAACTGATGAAGAGCAAGTCTTGCAACCTCTCTTCTTACAGGGTCAAAAGCAGAAAGAAGAATTGCCTCAGGTGTATCGTCTACAACTATCTCGACTCCTGTAGCTGCCTCCAGGGCTCTGATGTTACGACCTTCACGTCCGATAATTCTTCCTTTGATTTCGTCACTCTCTATGTTAAATACAGTTACCGCATTTTCAATTGCAGTTTCTGGAGCAATTCTTTGAATAGTGTTGATAACTATTCTTTTAGCCTCTTTACTTGCAGTTAGTCGTGCTTCATCCATCACCTCACTAATGTATGACATTGCTTGTGTTTTGGCTTCGGCTTTCATTGTTTCAACTAATTGATTTTTAGCGTCAACAGCAGACATTCCTGCAATATTTTCTATTTTTTGAATTGCTTCGTGCTTGAGTTTTTCGTACTCTTCGCTTTTTTTATCAAGCAGTTCTAATTGGTTTTTAAGATTTTCACGAATAGAATCAACCTCTTTTTGTTTCTTTTGTAATTCTGAATTTTGTTGATTAACAATAAGTTCTTTTTGCTTAATTCTGTTTTCAGCTTGAATAACTACATTGTTTTTCTCTAATATTTGTTGTTCGTGTTCTGACTTTAATTGTAAAAATTTCTCTTTGGCTTGGAAAATCTTCTCCTTCTTGATATTTTCTCCATCTTGTTCAGCGCATTTGATTATCTCTTCTCGCTTTTTCTTTAGTACAATGTTTGTGGTGATATAATATGCTATTCCGAAACTTAATATGGCCGGGAGCAGGATTGATAAAACTATTTCCATCTGTCTTTAGGTATATATATGTTGTTTTTTTGTTCTAAAAAAAGCCGTCGATCAGCTGTTTAACAAAAATCTTAAATAATAAGATTTGAGCTCCGATTTGGTTTCGCAAACGTCCAACGTCCCGTAAACGGAATCCCCCTAAGGGTAAAAAGGCCTGTTTTTGAAGGTCGGTCACTCGGCATGTTTAAAATGTTGATTTTGGCAAAGAGCTTTTGACCGACGGCTATATTTAATAACAGCGCTTCAGGCAATATTGTTCTCTATATACTCTTCGAGAAGATGGTCGAGAGACTTAAGATCTGCAATGATCTGAGAAGATTCTTCCCTTTTTTCAGCCTCTAGCAATCGAATAACAAACTGTAAAAGAGCCATCGATAATGCATCTTGGATGTCTCTATTTGAATATTTCTTTCTGTATAAATCAACTTTTTCGTTGATCAGCTTTGCAGCGGCTCTTATCTTCTCCTCATCTTGAGCAGCTATTCTAAGAGGGTAAACTCTCTCTGCTATAGTAATATGAATTGATTGTTGTTCCATACTGCAGCTAATCATTTAATAAAGCAATACACTTGTCTATCTCTTTTACAAGTCTGGCAATCTTCTGTTTTGCCTCCTTAACATCTGCCGAAGAGGATTTGAATGCCTCAACCAGCTGTAGATTGTTTACTTTCTTTTCTAGTTCCTTTTCTTTACTTATTTTGGTTTCAAGTTCGTACTTACAGTTATCGAGTTCTGTACGTAATTTTTCATTTTCGGCAATAACTTGCTCGTATCTAGAGATAATAACCTCTATCTTCTGCTTAAGCCCGTTTATTACTATTTGATAATTTTCACTCATAACCCAATTCTGGTTTCGCAAAGATAATAAATTAATAATTGATTATACAACAAAAGCTCCCACTTTTAAAAAGCGGGAGCTTATAGATATTGAAAAAATAATTTAAAGAGTGTTAATGTCAACCACCTTTTCCATACCAACTTGTATGGCTTTCTCATTCATAGGAATAAGTCCGTGGTGTCTTTCGGGGATAGATTTCTTTAACCCTTTGATTACATTTTCAAGGCTAACAATAGGCTTCTTTTTCAAGTAAGCTCCAAGTACTACCATGTTGTAAGCCTTTGAATTACCAAGTGCAGCACTTTCATCTACGGCCGAAATAGAACAAACCGTAATATCTTTTCTAACTGGATGTCTAGAGATTCCATTTGGATCATAAATCAGAAGACCGCCTGGCTTAACTTGACTTTCAAATTTATCAAGAGACTGCTGGTTAAGAATGATTGCAGAATCAAATCTGCTTAAGATAGGTGAACTGATCTTCTTATCACTGATAATTACAGATACGTTAGCAGTACCACCTCTCATCTCTGGTCCGTATGAAGGCATCCAGGTAACTTCTTGATCCTGCATGATTCCTGAGTAAGCAAGGATTTTACCCATTGAGAGCACACCTTGACCTCCGAAACCTGCTATAATTAATTCTTCTTTCATATTGATTTACTTTTTTATCTGTCTTTAATATCTCCAAGTTGATAGAAAGGAAACATATTTTGCTCCATCCATTCGTTCGCTTTAACAGGGCTAAGTTTCCAGCCAGAGTTACATGCGCTTACGATTTCAACAAAAGAGGTTCCTTTGTTCATCATTGAGTTTTCAAAAGCTTTTTTAATTGCTTTTTTCGCCTTTCTTACAGAACCAGGATTTTGAACAGATTGACGAGTAACAAAACAAGTACCTTCAAGCTGAGCGATAAGTTCAGTAATTTTCATAGGATAACCATTTAGATCTGCTCTTCTTCCGTAAGGAGTAGTTGCAGTAACCATTCCTTCAAGAGTAGTAGGAGCCATTTGTCCTCCGGTCATACCATAGATTGCATTATTGATAAAAATTACAACAATGTTTTCACCTCTGTTACAAGCATGCATAATTTCTGCTGTTCCAATAGAAGCTAAGTCACCATCACCTTGGTATGTGAATACATACTTTTCTGGATGAAGTCTTTTTGTTGCGGTTGCTAGTGCAGGAGCTCTACCATGCGCAGCTTGTTGCCAGTCTATATCAACATAGTTGTATGCAAATACTGCACATCCTACAGGTGATATTCCAATTGTTTGTTCTTGAATGCCCATTTCGTCAACGATTTCGGCAATCAGTTTATGAACTGTTCCGTGTGAGCAACCAGGGCAGTAGTGCATCACATTGCTGGTGAGAACAGGAGTTTTAGCATAAACTCTGTTTTCTGGTTTGATAATATCTTTTATATCCATTGTGATTCCTGCTTTTAGTTAGATTGATTTCTTGAATGCTTCCAGAACCTCTTCAGGAGACGGAACGATACCGCCTAGACGACCAAAGAAATTAACAGGAATACGTCCGTTTACAACTAGTTTAACATCTTCTAGCATTTGACCTGCGCTTAGCTCAACAGACATCATTGATTTAAGTTGTGGAACAAGTCTGTCGATCTCTTTTCTAGGAAATGGAGAGAGTGTTATTGGACGAAGAAGGCCAAGTTTGATACCCTCTTTTCTTGCTTGCTCAACTGTGCTTTCGCAGATACGAGCCATACAGCCATATGCTACGATTACATGTTCTGCATCTTCGCAATGAAGAGTTTCAAAACGAACATCTTCCTCTTCCATTTGAACATACTTTTGTTGTAGTTTGTGGTTAAGCTCTTCGTGAACAACAGCATCTAGAGCAAGAGAAGTTACAACATTTTGTTTTCTGTTTGGAGTCTTACCAGTTGTAGCCCAATCAGAACTCATCTTAACGATCTCTTCATTTGTCCATCTAGGTTGTTGTGGTTTAAGTTCTACCTTTTCCATCATTTGACCAACAACACCATCGGCAAGAATCATTGAAGGAATTCTGTATTTGAAAGCTAGATCAAAACCTAGACCTACGAAATCGTACATTTCTTGAGCAGAAGATGGTGCAAGAACAATCATTTTGTAGTCACCATGTCCACCGCCTTTACAAGCTTGGAAATAGTCACCTTGACCGGGTTGGATTGTACCAAGACCAGGACCACCTCTAACTACGTTAACGACAAGACAAGGCAACTCGGCACCTGCAAGGTAGCTAAGACCTTCGCACATTAAGCTAAGTCCAGGGCTGCTTGATGAAGTCATAACCTTTTTACCGCAAGAGGCACCACCATAAACCATATTGATAGATGAGGTTTCACTCTCTGCCTGTAGAACTACCATTCCGGTAGTTTCCCATGGTTTCTCTTCCATAAGAGTCTCCATAATCTCTGACTGTGGAGTGATAGGGTAGCCGAAATATCCGTCGCAACCACAGTGGATAGCACCTAGTGCGATGGCTTCGTTACCTTTTAATAAAATCTTTTCTGCCATATCTTAATTTCAGTTATTTCAATTAAACTTTTACTCTGTAGACAGTTATTACCGTGTCGGGACAAACGACCGCACAATTGGTACAACCGGTGCAATTTTCCGGTGCGGCCATGTAGGCAAAGTTGTAACCCTTGCTGTTAACCTCTTTCGCCAAAGCAATAGTTTTAGTAGGACAATTAACAAGGCATACACTGCATCCCTTGCATCTTTCTGTGTCAACTACTATAGCTCCTTTTAATGCCATATTATATTATTTTAAGTTTATAAATTTTTACAAAAATATACTAAAATATCCAAAAATGAAATAATTTGTTATAAAATGTTAATTTTTCATTGAGAAAAGTAATCAAAACCTTTTATTATGTTATCTACTATGTAGTTCCACCTTAGTGCAATCCCGATTATTAAAATTATAATTAATATTATAAATGCCTGAACAGTAGATGTTTGATTGTTAAATTTGCTGGTAATTTTTTTAAGAAACATCACATTTGCTATTTTTCAATTCTTATTCGAGCATCAACAGCTATTACCTGTTTGCTATTTCCAAGTAGTGGGTTAAGATCCATCTCAAAAATTTCAGGAGCAGCGGTACATAGAGCAGATACTCTTCTGATTGCTTCGTTGAATAGTACTTCATTAACTCCCTCTTGTCCACGCGTTCCTTGAATGAGTTTGTATCCTCTGAGCGATTGAATCATTTCAGAAGCTTCAGTTTTAGTTACTGGAGACAATCCGCAACTTATATCGTGTAGAGCTTCAACGAATATGCCGCCAAGACCGCAAAGTATTAAGTGACCAAATTTGTCTTCACGCTTGGCTCCAATGAAGATTTGTGTTCCAGATAACATCGGCTGGATAAGGACAGCTTTAGTGTCTGGAATTTTAATCATTCTGTTGAACTCCATTATTAGAGACTCTTCGTCAGTAATATTTAGAGCAACTCCTCCAACATCGGATTTGTGTACAGGTCCAACAACTTTCATAACAATTGGAAAACCAATCTCTTTTGCCCCTTTCTTAAGAGAAGCAACTTCTGTCACAACAATCTCTTTAGCTCTGTTAATGCCAGCTGCATCCATTAAAGCCTGAACTTTCTCGGGAGTTAAATATCCATTTTCGGAAGAGTCGATAATCTTTCTTATCATTTTATGGTCAACAGGAGGAAGTGGTGTCTCCTCTACTACTCCCTTACAATTTATCACTTTTGATAGGGCATTTCCGAATAAAACCTCATCTGGAAAAGAGATTCCGCCTTTTGATTGAAACTGGCTTATCTCATCTTTAACATTCATCACAGATGGTAAAACAGGATATATTGGCTTCTTGCAAGTTTTGATCTTCTCTAAAAGCTTATCGTAAACATCATACACTGTGGTTAAACCAGGTGAACCGAAAATGACAGCCATTGAATCTACATCAAAGTCATTTTCACAAGCATCAATAATACTCTCAAGCTGGCTTGCTGTTCCTGTTGCAAGGAAATCGATAGGATTTGCTACAGAAGAACCTGGGAATAATTTCGATAACAATTCGTTCGCTTTTTCTCCTTCAATATGAGGAATATTTACACCATTGCTAGATAAAACATCTGTTAGCATAACAGCTGGTCCACCTGCATGTGTAATTACTGCAACTTTGTTACCTTTTGGTTGATTATACATTAATACAGAGGCTACAGTTGCAAGTTCATTCCTACTATAGCATCTAATTATTCCTGCCTTTCTGAATAGAGCAGTTACTGCTTTGTCTGGGCTTGCCATTGCTCCTGTATGTGATGAGGCAGCTCGACTTCCAGCTTCGCTATATCCCGATTTTATAGCAGCAATCTTTGCTCCCTTCTTAATTAATGAAGAGGCATGTTTTAATAGCATATCGGGTTTAGAGATACTCTCAATGTAAAGTAACTTAACTGGAGCACTCTTTCCATGTTCGTATGTTTCGTCAAGATATTTCAATAAATCTTCAACACCAATCTGAGCACTGTTGCCAACAGAGAATACATTAGAAAATTTAAGACCAAGCTGCATTGCAGTCTCAATAATAAATACTACAGTAGCTCCTGAGCCAGAAATAATGTCAACCGCTCCCTCTTTTAGTTCTGGAATAGGTTTGGTAAAGACTCCAGCGTAGTTAGGAGTCATAACTCCAATACAATTTGGACCGATTAATGATGCTCCTGCTTTATTGACAATTTTTACAATTTGTTCTTCTAATTCAGCTCCCTCTTTGCTGTCTTCATGAAATCCTGCGGAAAATATGATAACTGCTTTACATGACTTCTTGTTGCACAACACATCTACAGCAGAAGGACATAAAGAGGCTGGTATTGCAAGTATTGCCATATCAACTTGAGGAAGATCTTCAACAGATCGGAAGCTTTTTATACCCTGGACTTGGTCAGCTTTTGGGTTTACCACATACAAAGATCCTTTAAATCCAGTCTCTTTTAGATTTTTTAGTACATTACCTCCAGGTTTGTGGCATTCTTCTGATCCTCCGACAATTACAATGCTTTTAGGTGAAATTAGCTCTTTTGTTATCATATTTTAAGAAATTTGAGTGCGAATATAATAATAAGTAAGTAAAAGTGTGATTTATTATTTTAATTTTATAGCATTATGTGATAAAATTCTTACTGGACGATATTGGTTTTCGGACTTGTTATACTCAAGCCATGTCCGTTTTTGTCCTCCAAAATCAATATGATAGTAGTGAGATTCTCTTTTTTGAGGATCAAATATTGGATTTTCAATAGCACCTTCACATTGTTTCCATCTATGTGCCCTTAAACCTGCCCCTTTATTAGTAGACAATCCATTTATTAACCACAATTCTGTAACTAATGGCATTAATGTGGGGTAGTGCTCTTTTATAAATTTATCTAATACGGAACATTTGTATTCTAAGGAGTTGCCCTTAAGTTTGTAAGAAGAAGTCTTGAGGAATTCCTTAAGCTCTTCTAAAGAGAGATGATTGATTTTCAGTAGGGATGTAATTAGATATCGCCATAGGGAGTCGTTGTAAAAGACATCTGTAATTTCTGACAAGATCATACTATCGGATAGTTCTGTAAAAGAGATCGATGTAGTCTCCAATACCTCATAGGGAGGAAATGGAGAGTATTTAATTCCGATATCATGTGCTAAATTCCTTAATTGTGTTCCAGGAAGTAGTTTTAAAAGCTCTAATTGAATTTCATCACATTCAATCTTCATTAGAGTAATAAGATCGTCATAAAGATCTTTATAAGAATAGCCAGGGAGACCTGAAATTAAATCTGCATGGATTTCGAATTTTCTTATCGATTTTAGATATTTGAGACCCTCGGTAGATCTAAATGAATCTCCTTTTCTTTGACACTTTTGTAACACATGATCTCTTAGACTTTGAATTCCTGCTTCGACATGTAATAACCCTTCGGGCAGACTTTCGATTGCTGATTTGGTTTGAGGACCAATTAGCGCAGGATGAACCTCTAAATGAAAATTAAAGACGCCTTCGAATTTTGAAAAAAGTTTTAAAAGTTCAGCAGCTCGTTTGTCATTTGCATTAAAAGTTCTGTCTAGAATACGAATCTCTTTTATGTTATTTCTAGCAAATACATGGAGCCTTTTTTCAATTGTCTCTGTATCTAAATCAACAACTTTCTGTTTTTTTCCGCTTACGCAAAATGCACATGTATTAAAACATCCTCTAGAGGTTTCAAGTTGAACAAATGGTTTGTCGAAGCTAAAAAACTCAGACTCTTCGGGGAATTTTAATGAACAAAAATCTTCTGTAATACACTCTCCATTGTCGTGATAACCCGAAGGGCCTTTGTAACAAAAACCACGTATATCTCTCCAGCTATCATTTTCTAATGAATCAATAAAATTTGGAAAGATCTCTTCACCTTCTCCTCTAAAGACCGCAGTTATATTGGGATTTTGCTCTAAAAATTGGCTATTGTCTCCTAAGAACTCTGGTCCACCTAGAAAAATTTTCGTCTTCTCACAGATGCAGGAGTAAACACTAAGCACCTCTGTAACAAATTTATGATTGAATAGCCATAGAGTAGATAAAATAACGTCTGGTTTTTCCTTAATTATCAAAGAGATGATCTGGTTTCGATCGTTGTTTGTAGTTCCTTGAACAACCCTCCATTCATGCTTTTTTTTCTGCTCTTTACTCAATTGGGAATGAAGCGAGGGAAGTGCCAACGATGAGTGAGAATAGGAAGAATTTATGTCAAGCCAAAGAATTATCATATTTTTGCAGCAAAGATAGTCATAATTAAGATTTGATTATTACACCGAATTATGTTATAATTGTATGACATTAAAAAAAATGTTTTGTTTTGATGAATAGTATTCTTATAAAAAATATACTGGTAAACAATTGTATACAAGATATTCTAATCGAAGGAGATAAAATTTCAAAGATTTCTAAAGACATAGAATTTACTGCTTCGCGAATTATTGATGGTCACCAGATGGCTGCAATCCCAGGTTTTGTCAATATGCATACGCATGCAGCGATGACTTTAATGAGAGGAATAGGGGAGGATATGTCTTTGATGGATTGGATTTACAACAAGATTTGGCCGGTAGAGAAAAGACTTGATGATGAGTTGGTTTATTGGGGAACAAAGCTAGCTTGTTTAGAGATGATAAAAAGCGGAACTGTCTGCTTTAATGATCAATATTGGAACCTATCTGCGGCAGTTGAAGCTGTTTCAGATATGGGACTTAGGTCGGTACAACCTTATGTTGTACTAGATTTAATGGATGAGAGCAGACATGATGACATTAAAAAAGGATGCGAAAAGGCATTAGAAGAGTCAGCAAAGTGGGGAGAGATGAATAAATTTGCGATTGGAGTGCACGCTCCTTACAGTGTCTCGGAGAAGATGATCAGATGGTCATCGGATTTTGCTCGAAAAAATGGACTATTTCTCCATATTCATCTGTCTGAGACAGAGGTTGAAAACGCTGATAGCGTTAAACTACACTGTGTTAGTCCGACAAAATATCTTCAGAAACTAGGTGTATTAGGTCCCGAAGTCATTGCAGCGCATTGTCTATGGTTGGATGATGATGATATCAAAATTTTGGCAGATAAAGGCGTTAAAGCAGTTCACAATATTAACTCAAATTTAAAATTAGCTTCGGGCTACATGTTTAGATACAATGAGATGAGAGATGCTGGTGTTACTGTCACTTTAGGTACTGATGGCTGCGCCTCTTCAAATAATCTCGATATGATTGAGGTAATGAAGACAACAGCTCTTATGCAAAAGGCTTGGAGAAAGGACCCTACAGCTATGCCTCTCGATGAACTTTTTACTCTTGCTACCGAAAATGGAGGAAAAGCTTTAGGATTAAAGACTGGAAAGCTTCAAGAGGGATATTATGCAGATTTGTCCTTGATTAAGCTAAATACAGTTGCATTTACTCCAAATATTGACTTTCTTGCAAACCTAGTATATTCTGCGCATGGTGATTGCATCGACACATTAATCTGCAATGGCCAAATTTTAATGGAGAACAGAATATGTGCACAAGAAAATGATATTTTGGAAAACGTAAACAGATTATATAAAAAACTACTATAAACTATTGAGATTATGGAAATCATAAAAAGAATTCATGAGGCGTCAGATTATATTAAATCGAGGATTGGAGGCAAAACTCCATTTGTAGGAATTATTCTTGGAAGTGGACTTGGTGAACTAGCAGAAAAAATAGAGGAGAGAATTGTTATTCCATACAGTGAAATTCCTAACTTCGCACAATCTACTGCAATTGGACATAAGGGAAATCTAATTTTTGGTAAATTAGGTGGAAAAGATGTTGTTGCAATGCAAGGTCGTTTTCACTATTACGAAGGCTATGGAATGGAACAAGTTACAATGCCAGTAAGAGTTATGAAGGTATTGGGAATTCAGTACCTTTTTGTGTCTAATGCAGCTGGTGGTGTAAATTTTGACTATAAAGTAGGTGATTTGATGGTGATTAGAGATCATATCAATTTAATGCCGAATCCTCTTATTGGAAAAAACCTAGAAGAGTTTGGACCAAGATTCCCAGATATGACCAGACCATACGATCTGAAACTTATTGCTCTTTTTGAAAAAATTGCTGCAGAGAAACAGATTCCTTTGAAAAAAGGTGTCTATCTTGCAGGAACAGGTCCGACATATGAGACACCTGCTGAATATTCATTCTTCAGAGGTATTGGTGCTGATGCTGTTGGCATGTCTACTGTTCCAGAGGTCATTGTTGCTCGTCACTCAGATATTCCTGTCTTTGGAATCTCAGTAATTACAAACGAAGCTCACAATTTTGCAGATGATTTTGTAAACGATGGAAATGATGTAATTATTGCAGCAAACAAAGCAGCCGACAGAATGACCCTATTGATTACCGAAATGATATCAAAACTATAGTATTATGGGACCATTACCGGAGATTTTCTCCGATAAAGCCAGGATAGTATGTGAATATGCTGCAATTTTGTGGCACAAGTCATTTGTTGACGGAAACGGTGGAAATGTATCCATGAGAGTTTCGTCTAATACAGTATTATGCACTCCGACTCTATTTTCAAAAAGCAGACTGAAAGAAAAAGATATCTGTTTAGTAAATTTGAACGGAGAGCAAATATCAGGTATTCAAAAACCTTCGAGTGAGATAACAACTCATCTAGCTGTTTACAAAGCAGATCCAACTGCAAATATGGTAATCCATTGTCACCCTCCATATACATGCTCATATGCATTTACTGAGAGGTTACCTTATCCATGTTTAAGCCCAGAAGCGGCATTATGGATGGATGAAATCGTGATGTTACCGTTTTACATTCCAGGATCAAAAGAGTTAGCTGAGGCAATTGAATACAATGCGCAAGGTAGACATAGTCTAATGCTTCAAAATCATGGTCTTATAACTTGGGGTAAAACACCCGAAGAGGCGTATTGGAGAACAGAGGTTATTGAATCTCACTGTCGAATAAGTCATTTGATTGAGGCAAGAAATAGTAAACCAAGACATTTTACCTCCGAAGAGTATGCAGAACTAATGAAGGTAAAAGATAAAATGCTAAACGGATCTAAATGATATGTTTAATTTTGACTCTGTAGAGCTATCGCAAGATAGAAGAAAACTTAAAATATTAGATCAGACTCTTTTGCCATGGCAAGAGAGTTTTGTTTATTTGTCTGATATAGATGATATTATAGATGCTATTGTGAGACTTAAAGTTAGAGGAGCTCCAGCAATAGGCGTCGCAGCTGCATATGGAATATGTGTATCAATTTTAGAAAGGTATCCTGTTGGTAAAAAAGAGCTGTCAATTGTATTTGAGGATTACTATAAAAGACTATTGGAATCTAGACCTACAGCAGTGAATTTAAAAACAGCACTTGATAGAATACGTGATACTTTTAGCCTTTCGATAAACTTTAGATCGAGCACCGAGGAGATTGTTGATGACATGTTGGAGGTTGCGGATAGCATAAAAGAGGAGGATATTAAGATGTGCCTCGCAATAGCTGAATATGGACTCTCGCTTTTAAAGCCAGGAATGTCTATTTTAACGCATTGCAATGCAGGTCATCTTGCCGTTTCAAGATATGGCACTGCACTAGGGCCAATCTATTTAGGGCAAGAGAGAGGGTACAATTTTAAAGTATATGCAGACGAAACTAGACCGCTTCTACAAGGGGCAAGGCTGACAGCTTATGAGCTATCTTGTTTTGGAGTTGACACAACATTACAATGTGATAATATGGCTGCTTCATTGATGAGTTCTGGTAAAATAGACGCCGTATTGGTTGGCTGCGATAGAATAGCTGCGAATGGTGATGTCGCTAATAAGATAGGAACATTAGGAGTTGCGATAATTGCAAAACATTATGGAATTCCAGTTTATGTATTAGGCCCAAGCACTACATATGACCCTCTGACTGCATCTGGAAAAGATATAAAAATTGAACAAAGAGAAGCCGATGAGGTTACACATATGTGGTATGAAAAGCCAATGAAATATAAAGGCGAAGTGAAGATATATAACCCAGCATTTGACGTTACACCATCTGCACTAATTACTGCCATTATTACAGAAAAGGGGATAAATAAATTGAAATGAAGATAAAAAATATAGTATTTGATTTAGGAGGAGTCTTGTTGAAGCTAGACAGGAATGCGTGTGTTGAGGCATTTACCAACATTGGATTTGAGACATTTGGAGAGATATTGAACGAGTATGTCCAAGATGGCTTTTTTCTTGATTTCGAAAAGGGAAAGTTTGATTCAGCAGAATTTAGAGATAGATGCCGTAAGCATATTAATCAACCTGTAACAGACGAAATGATTGATAGTGCAATGAAGGCTTTTTTAATAGAGATTCCCAAAGAGAGGTTAGATTATATTAAAAGTCTTAAAGTCAACTATAAAGTATACATGCTTAGCAATACCAATCCGATTGCATTTAAAATCGTTGAGGGTTATTTTGAAGATCTAGGATATTCAATACAAGATTGTTTCGATAAATTATATCTTTCATACCAAATGAAGAGCGCAAAACCAGATGCTGCAATATTTAAAATGATGTTGTCTGAACTTGGCTCTCCACAAAGTGTGCTATTTATTGATGATTCTCAAGCAAATCTGGAAGCTGCAAGGCAATTAGGAATCAATACGTTGATGATTGATCAACAAAGTGAATTTGAAAAGGAGATTGATTTGAAGCTAAAGGAGATCGAACAATGTCAGTAGTTCATTCAAAGACAACAAGATTTATTAGTTTAGCAAGTGGAAGTGATGGTAATTGCTACTATTTTGAATTTCAGGGTAAGTCGTTATTAATAGACGCTGGCATAGGTGGCAGAACTATCAAAAAGAGGTTAACTGAATTTGGAATAGCTATTGAAGAGATCGACTTTATACTAATAACTCACGATCATATTGATCATATAAGACATTTAGGCTCACTTACAGAGAGATTTAAATTACCTGTATATACTAGTGAGAAAATTCATAATTCTCTCGCATTTCATCCATGTACAGCTGGAAAAATGGCAGCTTCGAGAAAAGTAATGGAAAAGGAGAAGAGATATGAAATTTGTGGAATAGGTGTAACTGCATTTGAGGTTCCTCACGATGGTAGTGAGAATTTGGGTTATATGATTGAAGCTGGAGAAGAGACATTGGTACTAGTTACAGATGCAGGAAGAGTAACCGAAAAAATGGTTGAGTATGCAAGAAAGGCAACAAGACTTGTCTTAGAGTCTAATTACGATGACCATATGCTAAAAAATGGGCCATATCCTCAAGTATTAATTGACAGAATTAAAAATGGTCACGGGCATTTAAGTAACAGTCAAACTGCCGCTGCATTAAAGGATATATATAATGACAAATTGAAGCAACTTTTACTTTGTCATCTTAGTTCAAACAATAATACTCCTGAATTAGCTTTTAAGGAGAGCAGTACTTCGTTAAGTGACTTGGGAGTCGCACTAGGAAAAGATGTTGAATTAATTTGTTTACCACGGAAAGAGTCGTTTCTTTGCTTCAACCTTCAATAAAAAAACAGCCACTAAAATATTCAGTGGCTGTTTTTATAATTCATTGTTAGAACTTAGTCAACAAACTGTTTTGCAAAATATTTTGCAGTTAGTTTTTCACCAGTTGCTCTTTCTATCATATCATTCCATTCATACTTCATTCCTGGAGCAAATATCTTTTCAGACATCCATTTACCAATTTCAATATTGCCTACATAACACTCATTTTTGTAATCTCCAGATTTAACAATCTTATCTACAATGTAGTAGTGCATTTGTGATGCAAGAAGTTCACCTAACTGGTAATTATGATAGTAGCAAGGATATAATGCAATGTGAATTTTTGTTGCCCAATCAGGAGAGTTTCTTCCCTCAGGTTTTTTCAACATCTGATATTTTTCAACTAAAGTCCACCAAAGTTGGTTTAGATCTTGATCAGGATTTGCATACATCTCTTTTTCAAATCTATAAACAACTTGCACCCAACGGCTAAATACCATCTGTTGTAACTTCAATGATTTATAACAATCCTCTGCAATTTTACTCTTCTCCTCATCGCTAATTCCAAGATTTTGTTTCATCCATTCTGGATTTCTAGAGAGTCTGCCAAAGATCATAGCAACTGCTTCAGTTGTAAATGTGTGAGCTGAATTTCTTAAGAAATATGGATTTTCAGGGATATCGTGTCCTTGAGAATAAACAGCATGACCAAACTCATGTAACATAGTACCCATCCAAGATTCATTATCTCTAATGTTACACAATACTCTAACGTCACCATCTCCATCTATATCTGTACAATAAGCATGTTGGTTTTTCTTAGGTTTTTCATAAAGATCACTGTTCGCCATAATCTTCGTTACATCTAAACCGATACCCATGTAGAATAGACTTGTTAAATCTTCTAAATTCTTTCCTTTGTAATATTTGTCAAGATCTACTGGATATAGCTGAGGTGACTCTTGGAAATATCTTCCTTGGAAATGCCATGGCATCAACTGCTCTTTAGAGACTTTGTATCTGATAGCAAAAGTCGAGTCCATATCATTTTTAAGTTTGGCAAATGTACCTTTTGTAAGTGAATCTAACTCATCGAATAGAGCAGATATCTCCTGTGGGTTTTGACCTGATAGCTCAAGACTCATTGAGTGATAGTTGTCAAATCCAAGGGATTGTGCAACTTTGTTTCTTAGTTTAACAAGCTCAATAACATCATTTGATACAAATGGACCAATCTCTTTATGAGCTTTCCAAACAGCCTCTAACTCTTTATTATCTTTCGAAGTCTGCAACACAGACTCCACTTCGTTGTCGCTTATTTGTTTGCCATTGTATGTAGCTCTAAACTCTGCATACTTTTGTTCCAAAGCAGATGTTTTTTTAATGATAGCATTAAGAAGAGATGTGTCTGCCTGGTTACTTAAAAATGAGTTGTAAAGAATAGTTAATTGTCTTCCAAGAATTGAATCTTTAATGTTTCCATTCTCTTTAATCTCTTTTAGTGCTTCGAAAGTGGCTTTATCTGAGTAGATCTGAGTGATCTTCATATTTGCCTCTTCGTACTTTTTAAACTCCTCCGGACTGCCGGTAATAGTTCCATTCCAATAAGCCAAAGCGGCCTCTTTGTTCAAAGGCTTTACAGCCTCTTCTGTCTTTGCAATGATCTCTTTTAGTTTCATTTCATCGTTGTTTCCGCAACTACAGATGATTGCTGCAGCTGCTGCAAATGCTAGAAGTTTTTTCATTTTTTATAGTTGTTTTTTTGATACTTTAGTTTTTATAATATAAATATCTTTTGTTGGTCGATCGTTTTTGTCAGTCTCTACAGAAGAGATACTATCGGCTATATCCATTCCTTCGATAACCTCTCCGAAAATGGTATATTGTGAATCTAAATGAGCAGCTCCGCCAATAGTTTTATAGGCATTCATCTGTTCTACTGTATATAAATACGAAGAAGTGATGTTTATAGCTGCATTTCTTTTGTCTATCTTTCGAGCAGCTTCTGCAAGCATTTTATCATCATAAACTTTACCTGTGACAATATAGAATTGAGAAGCAGATGATCTTCGTTCAGGATTAACATCATCACCCTCCCGTGCTGCAGCTAAAACTCCTTTTTTATGATATAATTCTGGAGTAAACTCTGCTTCTATAGTGTAATCAGGGCCACCATCTCCATATAGTTTACCAGGCTCGTGCGCTTTGCTGTCAGGATCTCCAGATTGAATCATGAACCCTTTTATAACTCTATGAAATAACACATTGTCGTAATACCCCTTTTTACACAATTTAACAAAATTGTCCCTGTGTTTTGGAGTGAGATTGCTCAATGCTACCTTTATTGTCCCAGCAGTTGTTGTTATTTCAACAATATATTTTCTCTCCTTTTTACCACCTTCCCCTTTTGCAATAGAGACTAAAGGCATTGCAAGAATAGATGCCAATACTAAAAACTTTATCAAAAATTTTGTCATATGACTAAGTTTAAAAATTAAGATCAAAGATAACAAAAGGCCAACTATTAGCAACACAGTCGACCTTTTGAGTAATTATTTATAATAACGTAGTGAATTATTCTGGTTTTGGGCCACAAGCAACCAATGCCTTAGCAGCATCATTGTCACAGTATTGTTCGAAATTCTTCACATATTTAGCAGCAAGTGAATTAGCTTTGTTTTTCCAATCATTCACATCTTTATATGTATCTCTTGGATCTAATATTCCTTCAGAAACACTATTCAATTTGACAGGAACATCAAGATTTAAAATTGGGATGTGTCTCTTTTCGGCATTTTCAATCGAACCATCAATAATTGCATCAATAATTGCTCTTGTATCTTTAATAGAGATGCGTTTTCCAGTTCCATTCCATCCAGTATTTACTAAATAAGCTTTTGCTCCATGTTCATCCATCTTCTTAGCAAGAGTTTGAGCATACATTGTAGGGTGTAGTGTTAAGAAGGCCTCTCCAAATGCTGGTGAAAATGATGGTACTGGTTCGGTTATACCTCTTTCTGTACCAGCAAGTTTTGATGTATATCCGCATAAGAAATGGTATTGAGCTTGATCTCTGTTTAGTATTGATACAGGAGGAAGGACTCCATACGCATCAGCAGATAAATAGATTATCTTTTTTGCATGTCCAGCTTTTGATGGAAGTACAATTTTATTTATATGATAAATTGGATATGATACACGTGTATTTTCAGTAACAGAAGCATCTGCATAATCAACACTTCCATCTGAATTCACAGTCACGTTTTCTAATAGCGCATCTCTCTTGATTGCTCTCCAAATATCTGGTTCGTTCTCCTCGCTTAAGTTGATTGTCTTCGCATAACATCCGCCTTCGAAATTAAAGACACCTTGATCATCCCAACCATGTTCGTCATCGCCAATTAGATAGCGTTTAGGATCGGCAGAGAGAGTTGTCTTTCCAGTTCCAGACAAACCAAAGAAAACAGCAACATCACCATCTTTTCCAATATTAGCAGAGCAGTGCATAGAGGCAATACCCTTAAGAGGTAAATAATAGTTCATCATAGAGAAAATGCCTTTTTTCATCTCTCCTCCATACCAAGTACCTCCGCAAACAGACATTTTTTCGGTTAAATTGAATAGGACAAATACATCAGAATTAAGATTTTGCTCTTTCCAATTAGGATTTGTAGCTTTTGAAGCATTCAAGAATACAAAATCAGGCTCTCCAAAATGTTCAAGTTCATATTTAGATGGTCTTATAAACATATTAGTTACAAAATGAGCTTGCCATGCTACCTCCATAATGAAGCGGACCTTCATACGGGTATTTTCGTTGGTTCCACAAAATGTATCGACTACATACAATACAACCTTATCAGACAATTGTTTCTGTGCAACTCCTTTTAGATTATTCCATGTCTCTTGGCAAACAGGTTTATTTATTGTACCATCCCACCATATTGTATTTTCGGTAATTGAATCTTTTACAATATATTTGTCTTTAGGAGATCTTCCTGTAAAAATTCCAGTTTTTACAGCAACAGCTCCTGTTTTAGTTAAAATCCCCCTTTCGAAGCCTTCGTTCTTCTCCGACATCTCAGCTTGGAAGAGCTCTTCATAGGTAGGATTGTGAATGATTTTTCCGGCATTATGTATGCCATAAACAGATAGGTCTAAAAGTGCCATAGTTAAAATATTAAGTTAGTAAAGTGTCAAATGGTGGGTGAGATAGAAAAGCGTTTATGAAAAACTTATATAATATAAGTGTGAAACGGGTTTCTCATTACAAAATTAAAGAAAAAAAAATTAATTTTACAAAAAAAGACGAAATGGATAGTCCGAAAGTTATACTTTCTAAATTCTGGAACTACGATTCATTCCGTCCGCTGCAGGAGGAGATCATAGATTCTGTGTTGAAGGGGAGAGATACTCTTGCAATACTACCTACAGGGGGAGGCAAGTCGATTTGTTTTCAAGTGCCAGCCTTGATTATGGATGGCATGTGCCTAGTTGTGAGTCCTCTAATCTCATTAATGAAAGATCAGACAGAGACTTTGAAGAAAAAAGGGATCAAAGCCTTGGCTATCTATTCTGGTATGACTAGAGATGAGATTGATATTACTCTAAATAATGCAATCTTCGGAGAGTATAAATTTCTGTATATGTCTCCCGAAAGATTAAAATCAGATATTGTACGAGCGAGAATAGACAAAATGGGAATCAACATGATAGTTGTTGATGAAGCTCATTGTATATCTCAATGGGGATATGACTTTAGACCATCATATTTAGAGATTCCTCAAATTTTAGAGATTATAGGCAAGGTACCTATTATGGCATTAACTGCTACAGCGACACCAAAAGTTGCAGACGATATAATGGCAAAATTGAACTTTAGTGAAAAAAATGTAATCAAGGGGAGTTTTTTTAGAGACAATATTTCATTTGTTTGTAGACAGACAGAAGATAAATATGGACAATTGCTAAAAATATGTACAGCTATCAACGGAACCGGAATTGTTTATGTTCGCGAAAGAAAAAGAGCTGAGGAGGCTGCTTCATTTTTGAAAGCACAAGGAGTAGACGCTGAAGCATATCATGCTGGATTAAGTGCAGATGTCCGTAGCTCTAAGCAATACGATTGGAAGACAAATGTTTGTAGGATTATTGTTGCAACAAATGCTTTTGGAATGGGCATTGATAAACCAGATGTTCGCTTTGTCTGCCATTTAGACATTCCAGATTCCCCTGAAGCATATTATCAAGAGGCTGGACGTGGTGGTCGAGATGGAAAGTTAGCATATGCAGTCATAATCTGGAATAAGACAGACATCAAACGATTAGAGCAAATATTAAGGGTAACATATCCCGAAATTGAATATATGAAAGATGTATATCAAAAACTTCATTCATATCTAGGTATAGCGTATGGCGACGGAAAAGGGTCTATTTTTAAGTTTGACTTAATGGATTTTTGTACAAAAGCAAAACTACATTCTCTATCAGCATATTATGCCCTCAAATACATTCAGTTAGAAGGATATTTAGACGTTACAGAAGAGATTGACAACCCTTCGCGCTTAAGGTTTATCGTGAACAGAGATGAACTTTATAAAGTACAATTAAAAAATACATCGTTAGACTCATTTATCAAGACAATTCTGAGAATGTATACAGGTCTATTCTCTCATTATGTAGTTATAGATGAAGAGTATATTGCAAGAATGTCTAGAAATAGCAAAGCTGCAGTAAAGACAAGTTTGATGGAGTTGTCGAGGATGAAGATTGTTTCATATATTCCAGCGATGCGATCGCCTTTGATTATATTGAACGAAGAGAGGCTCGATGACAAAAATTTGTATATATCGGCAGCAGCACTATCCGAGAGAAGAGGCGTATTTTCCAATAGGGTAGGGTTGATGCAACGATATGCCAGTAATGATGACATTTGCAGAGCCTCATTTTTATGTAGCTATTTTGGAGAAGAGAATAATATTCGATGTGGCGTATGTGATGTTTGTAAAAGAGCAGGAAATCCCTCTTCACAGGAGTTGAGAATTAAAGAGATCAGAGAAAAAATTGTTGAACTCCTCAAAACAAACTCAATGGATATAAAGAGTCTTATCCTTAATCTAGAAAATTATTCAAAAGATGAGGTCACTTATACTATTCGTTCTATGATAGATTATGACATCATTAGACTCAATAATGATGAACTTTCATTGATTTAATTTGCTAAGTGTAATTTTTTTTATCCTATAACCTTCATATATACAATAATATATGAGGGAGGGAGAGTTTTTTTTAGAAAAATGAGGGAAAATATCCCAGTTTCGTTACATTTGATGGTTATAAAATAAATAAAATGAAAGAATTTTCTATTGGAGACCTTAAACTAAAAGTACCTATTGTGCAGGGTGGAATGGGAGTTGGTATTTCGTTATCTGGTTTAGCTTCGGCTGTAGCTAACGAAGGAGGAGTTGGAGTAATTTCATGCGCTGGTTTAGGATTGATTTACAGAGATAAAGCAAAAGATTTCTGTGAAGCATCTATTATAGGACTAAAAGAGGAGATCAAAAAGGCTAAAGAGAAAGCCAAAGGGGTGATAGGCGTAAACATAATGGTTGCGCTCACAAATTTTTCTGACATGGTTAAGACGTCGATATCGTCAGGTGCCGACATTATTTTTTCGGGAGCAGGATTGCCTACCGACTTACCATCTTTTTTAACTAAAGATAGTAAAACCAAGTTAGTGCCAATTATTTCATCGGCTAGAGCAGCAATGATAATTTGCGAAAAATGGTTTAAAAATTACAACTACATTCCAGATGCATTAGTGCTAGAAGGACCAAATGCTGGTGGTCACCTTGGTTATAAAGAGAACCAAATTTTCGACCAAGATTACTCTCTAGAGTCTCAATTACCGCAAGTGCTTGAGTTTGTAAGAGGCTTTGAAAAGGAGCATAATTGCAGGATTCCGGTAATCGCAGGAGGAGGTCTTGCAGATGGAAAAGATATGGTAAAGATTTTGGAAATGGGCGCTGATGCTGTTCAACTTGGTTCCAGATTCGTTACTACTACAGAATGTGATGCCTCAGATAAGTTCAAAGAGGCATATTTGAATGCATCAGAAAAAGACATTGAAATTATAAAAAGCCCTGTTGGGATGCCTGGAAGAGCAATCTATAGCAAGTTTATAGAAAGAGTTAAAACAGGCTTGGAAAGACCTAAAAAATGTCCTTTTCACTGTATTAGAACTTGCGACTACACAAAGAGTCCTTATTGTATAATGATTGCATTATACAATGCTTTTAAAGGGAATCTTAAAAAGGGATATGCCTTTGCTGGCGCAAAAGCATTTAAGGCAGAAAAGATTATATCTGTTAAAGAGACAATTAATCAAATCATGCTTGAAATGAAGAGTGCTTATTCAGATATGAAAAGGCCAAGTTCAGTGTAAAGTCTGTGTACAGGCAGACCCATTACATTGAAGTAAGAACCCTCAATTTTGCTAATTGCAATATAACCAATCCACTCTTGCGCTCCATACGAACCAGCTTTGTCGTATGGGGCGTAATTGTCTATATAATAGTTGATCTCCTCATCGCTTAACTCTTTAAACCAAACATCAGTTTTAGCCGTAAAGGTTTTGCATGAATCATATGTTCTAAGGCAGACTCCTGTCAATACAATATGCTTATTACCAGATAATTTTCTGAGCATAAGTACAGCATCTTCTCTGTTTAAGGGTTTTCCCATTATCTCACCGTCACATAGAACCATAGTGTCTGCAGTTATCAGTAACTCATTTTCGACAAGATTACGACCAAGACCTAAAGACTTCTTTTTTGCGATGTACTCAGGAACAATTTCTACTTCCATAGATGCGTCAAATGACTCATCATCATCTTGGATCTTTTCATAAGTAAAATCGATGCCTAAACCCTTTATAAGCTCGTGTCTTCTTGGAGAAGCAGATGCTAGAATGACATTATATTTTTTTAATTTGTGAAGTAACATTTTGTCTAAATTAACCAGAATAAGCCTCTTTGTTTGTTGTCCAATTACCGTGGATTTTTAGAGTCTGTTCGATAACATCTCTTACGCACCCTTTCCCTCCCTCATAAATTGAGATATAGTCACAAGCCTCTTTAACTTCAGTTACAGCATCAGCTGGACATGCAGATACTCCGCATTTTGATAAAATTTCTAAATCTGGAATATCGTCTCCCATATATAGAACCTCTTCGGGTTTTAAATCATATTTTTTGCAAAATGATTCAAAATCAGGAATTTTATAATGTGATTTTAAAAATATGTCTTTTACTCCAATTGGTTCAAATCTCTTAATGATGCTCTCAGACGAACCTCCAGTTATGATTGCTACAGGATAGCCTTTAAGAATAGCAACTCTTAATGCGTATCCATCTTTTGCATTATGCATTCTTAATAGATCACCGGTCTCTGTGCAAAGTACAGTACCGTCTGTAAATACTCCGTCTACATCAAATGCAAAGGCTTTTACTGAAGATAGTTTTGTTTTGTAATTAGACATTTTGTTATTTGGTTTTGTTGTACTTTTTTAAAATTTTATCTGTGAGAAACTCATAAACCTCTCTTTGCTCTGGCATGTCTTTTAGTACATTAAGATGCTTCTCAATTGTAGAGAAATCCCCTCTTACCGCGGGACCTGTCTGCACCTTTTCTGGGTCTTCATATAAAAATGCTTTTCGTACTGTTTCCAAAGCCAAAGGCATGAGAAACATTTGATTTGGAGCCCCAGCTTTAAATGCTAGTCCCGTGAGATAATTTACGAAGTTGCTTATAAATACAGCAGATGCATGAGTCTTTAATCTCTCATCCGAATTACAAATTTTGTACTCTGAGCCAAGTTGATTAACTAAAGATATCAATACCTCTTCTGTTGATTTATCGTGAGCCTCAAGAAGAAATGGTACAAGTTTCATCTCAACTGGCTTGATTTTGCTTAGTGTCATCAATGGATAGAATACTGCAAATGTTAGATTGTTAATATTATCCATTGTAATTGGATTTGCTCCTGAGGTATGTGCAATGATGAGCTTTTTCTCTTCTACTGTCTCTTTTGACTGACATAAAGATTTGTAAGCAGAAATGAGACTATTTTCAACCTCATGAATTGCCGAATCACTAACGGTTAACAATATTATATCACTGTTAAAAAGATCTGTTATATTATTGCTAAATTGAGTTATATTCTTTTCTCCTAGTAGATTATATTCAATTTTATTTAAAATTCCTGCAAGTTTAGCTCCCTCTTCGTGATTTCTGCCATGAATATATTTAACTAGAATACCACGCTGTTTAAATGCGAGTGATAACCTATATGCGACATTGCCCGTGCCAATAAATGAGACTGTATGCATAGAACTTAGTTTTTACCAACAGCTTCTACTGGAATGCTTTCATGTCCATTTTCATCAACTGATTGACATGAAAAGATGAAATTGTCTTTACTGTATGGTAGTTTTACTGAATTACCTTTAACTATGATTTTCTTATCCCATATCGATTTATCGGTATCTCTGATAAGAATGTTATACATGTTGTTCTTTGATGTGCTGTCGGGGTTATCCCAAGTAATTGTGGTGTAATTACTCAATCCAGAAGTGTGCATTACTACATTTTTTGGAGGAAGTGGAGCAAGTGCAAGATTATAAACAGTTGCTAAATTTAAAGCACAGCTCTTTTTCAAATATTCGAAATCTACTCCAGAAATAACGTCTCCTCGATTTGATAATGGACCTTTTTCTGCTGGTCTATGTGTTCTGTCGTAGTTTTCATAGTATTCGCAAACTCTTACAGCATTAAATCCTTTTTTGACGAATGGCGTATGATCGCCACCTCTGCCAAATCTGTCGTTTCTGTAAATAAGTTTTACAGATAGGTTTTCTACGTATCTTTCAGAGGTCTCCTTAATATATCTAGCTAATTGGCGAATCTCTTCATTATTGTCGGAAAAAACTCTCACTACTGAGTTGTTTTTCTCTCCAGTTTCGCTGGCTGTTGAATTTCCAATCATATCATTATTCAAAACCGCAACAATGTTCCATTTCTCCTCTACGGCTCTTCTTGAAAGCATCTCAGCACCTATCAAACCATGCTCTTCTCCCGAAAGGAATGCTATGATTACGTTACATTTTAATCTCTCTTTTGGTAACAGTCTGGCAATTTCTAATAGCGCAGCTACTCCAGAGCCATTATCATCGGCACCTGGGGCAAATGAAAGCGAATCATTGTTGTCTTCTGTCCGGCTGTCGTAGTGGGCCAAAAGAACAATTGTTCTGCTGCTCTCTCCCTTTATTGTTGCAATAATATTCGAAAGTTCAACCTCTCGCAATAATCTAGATCCTTTGCCTCCAGCCTTATATGTCATTCTTTCGACACTCATATTGTGATGAGACTTTTTAATACTATAAAGTCTGCTCTCTATATAATTTGCAGCTGCTCCAATACCAAAATCGCTTTTTGACTTGGAACTCAGATTGTGTCTTGTATGAAATGAAACTAATTTATCTATCGTGTTGTGAAGTGAATCAATAGAGATCTTATTTACAGTCAATGCAATATCTGTACTTTGTCTGAAAGGAATCTGACCTAGACAAGTTAATGATGTGCCTAATAATAGTGTTATTAGTTGTAGTAAATAAGCTAATGTTTTCATCTGTTATGATAATTTCATGAATAGTTCAAGTAATGACTTATATCTGCCAGGAACTAAAACCACATGATTGCCTACAGCCGCTTCTGTAAACTTACATATTTGATTTTGATCGTTGAACTTGAATTTAATTTGAGTTCTACATCTTTGTACATAAGATGTGTTCTCAATAATCTTACCCTCGGCACAGAAAAAACGATCTAATCTATTACCCGCAATTTTTATAAGGGTGTACTCTTCAAGAGGCATTATTCCTCGTACACCAATACCTGACTGAGACTCGAAGTGAGAAGGTAATTTGTACTCATTTGTCATACACAAAGGAACAGTGCAGTGTGAAAAATCTATTGTGTTGTTAAGAGTATCAATACTTGATGGATTTGCCATAAAAACTGCTTTATCGGTCAGTAGGTTAGCAACTAGCATCGACCAAAGTGCCGGTATATCACCCTCGCAACCTGCTACAACTCCTTCGTCGTTTAACATAGCTAATGAAAGGCAAGCTGTTGTTTTGCAACTTGATAGTAAATCAAAACATTTAATAGTCAAGGCTCCTGCATTATAATTTCTTGCTATACTACCGATTGCTTCGTTGAAAATGAGGGCTTTGTTAAGCTCGTCATTACTTCTGTCTTCAAGTTTATCAATATATTTTGAAGAGAGTTCATCATTGAAGCTTGTTTTGCCAGAAGAGTTGAAGGTGTTAAGCAAGAAGAGATATCTCTCTTCAACTTCGCTTAGAGGAACTTCAATAAATTTAACTCCATATTTGTTGTAAACTAACTCTTTGTCAATTTCGGAAGAGATAAGCCATGGAGACTCATTTCCCATCAATGCTATCCTGAAATTCCTAAGTTTGTCAAACGCATTTAGAATCTTAGCTGAATCTGAGATCTGTTTTACTAACTCTGCTTTCGTTTCGCTAGAAAGAATTGATGGAATATTTATATGTTTATGTTTGATATTCTTGTTTGTAAGAAAAGTTGAAATCTCAAGTGACGCTGCCAGAGAGTTGTGTATTCCATCGCTAAGAAATATAAGTGGAAAGCTTAGTTTAGAATAGCTTTTGCGAAAGCTCTCCTCTGTGCCACCAGTAGCAATGAAAGAAATTTTGATCCCTTCTCTTGGAATTTCATTTAAGTCTGTAACAATATTTACGTCGAAATTCTCGTTTAAAAACGAAAAAATCTCCTTTCTGCTCTCTAAAACACTTGAATTATCATGTAGCTGCGATGCAAACAAAACAATACTTATCTTATCTCTGTTCATTATTATTATAACTTTTAAAACGCAAAGATATGATATATTTGTAAAATTAAATTTATAAATACACCGACTTATGGAATCACACGAACATATACATCAACACCACGCTCTACATAAAGATACTAGGAAAAATATAGCAACAGCCTTCTTTTTAAATTTCTTTTTTGCAATTATTGAACTTTTTGGAGGCCTTTATACAAATAGTGTAGCTATTTTATCTGACGCAATACATGACTTTGGGGATAGCCTGGCAATAGGGGTGTCATTTTTTTTACAAAAGAAGTCATCGAAGGGTAGGGACAAGTTTTACTCCTATGGTTATAAGAGATTTTCTCTTCTTGGAGCTATTTTTATCTCTGTGGTTCTAGTTGTAAGCTCTATATTCGTTATAAGAGAGAGTATTCTTCGTTTTATGGAGCCAAAGACCGCAGATGCTCCTGGTATGATTCTCCTTGCTGTTTTGGGTATTATTGTAAACGGAGCTGCAGTGTTAAGGATGAAAGGAAGTGCATCGATGAACGAGAGAGCAGTATTCCTACACATGATGGAGGATGTTCTTGGTTGGATTGCTGTTCTTGTTGGTGCAATAGTGATGTACTTTACATCCTGGTCATTTATAGATCCGTTAATGTCTGTTGGTATTTCGTTATGGGTGCTATACAATGTATTCAATAATTTATCCTCTACATTAAAAATTATGCTTCAAGAGGTGCCTGCCGATGTCGATATTGAGAAAATGCTTATGACCATTAAACAAGATCTTCGAATCAAAGAAATTCATGACGTTCATTTATGGTCACTGGATGGACAAGATCACATCATGACAATACATCTCGTGCTCGCCGATGATTTATGTACAGCAACAAATTTGGCAGACATAAAATTAAAGTGTAGACAAGTCTGCACAACATTTGGCGTTGAACATGTTACAATCGAAACCGAAGGCTGCCTCGAAGCCCAAACTTGTGATTTTTGCAGGTAAATATTTAAAATAAATTCTAAGAAAATTATTTTAACATAAATTTATAAATATATGTATCCTCATCTGTAATTGTCCCAAAAATACTCTTGTAATCTGGAGAAAAGGTTATATTTGATATCCTATTATCAAACTTATATGATTTGATAAAATTACCATCTAGATCAAATTTTAAAAGATAAACAGCTGCTTCTTCATAATTTTTTAATTCTCTCTGTTCACCAACAGTTATGTCACATGCCGTAACATAAATAAATTGATCTGAAATATTTAACGATTCAAAACCTACATGTTGTCGATTTTTTCTGTATAATTTTTTGTCTTTTATTGAATAGTAAAACTTAGAATAATTTATATCCCAGATTTTATTTAATTTATTATTCTCAATTGAAAAAAGTTGAATATTTGCAAATTGATTACATGCAACGGCTAGATACTTTTTATTTGGTGAAATATTTATATATGCGTTATTATAATCTATATCATAGTCAATTCTTGTATCATTAATAACTCGATATCGAAATCTACTCAAAAATTTACCATTTGTATCAATGATACCTAAAGACTGGTCTGGACAAAACGTTAAAATGGCGAATGTAGTATCATTTATTGCTTTTAAATCTTGTATTATTAAATTAATTTTAGTGTAAGCTTTTGATTTATTAATACTATCATTTAATAAATATGAAGTAAGTTCATTTTTGTAAAAATCCCAAATGAAAAATGTATTTGACTCTCTATTCATTGAAAAGCCTACAGGATTAAGAAATTCATTTGGGCCTCTACCTAATTTACCGTATGTCATTAAAGTTCTACCAGAAGAGGTATCAATAACCTGAATTATTCCGTCATTTATCTGCGAACTTAAAACTATCCTATTTTTAAATGTGTATAATCTAGCTGCATTTTTAAATATGTTGATTGGTTCAATTAAAATATCTCCTTTAAGAGTATCTGCATTCTCAAAAAATGATTCAATTGAGTTTTTGTTACTATTGCTGTTATTACAGCTAAAAAAAAATATTGATATTAATATTAAATTAAGTATATAATTATATTTCATAGAATTAAGTAGAAAAGTATTATGGATTAAAATAAAAAGCACCAGTGAGGAAGTTACTGGTGCTTAATTCTTATATTGTTTATTTTAAAGATATAATCACTATAACACTATTACCAGTTGGAATGATCTCATTAAATGCATTTTTGTTTCTGATTCTAGACTTGAATTCTTCAGGAATAGTTGCTAGGTTGTTAGCATCCACAATGAAATAGAGTTTGTTTTCTTTCAAGAACTGAAGGGAGTTGTTTAAATATGTGCCAGCACCTTCAAAATTATAATATGATACCTTACCAGAACGTTTGTCTTTGATCATATATATACATCTATATTCGGGTACTGAAAGTCCATTGAATAACTCTAATGCATAGAAATTGGCACTTTCGTAAAACTTTGTAATTGAATACATAGTATCTTTAGCCATTTTGCTAAACTCATCAATTGTACCATTTGATGAAAGATACTCATCCATCGCTTTATTCTTATTACCAAAATCCAAAACAAGTTTTGGTTCAAACCCATTTTTAGTTCTATTATAGATAGTTGAACTATATGCCATTCTATATAGAATGTTAGCGTCTCCTATTGTGAATACTGGGTTGACCTCGAAAGATGTTACAACTTTGTTTTTAATTGGAAGGTAAGAAGCAGTTGTTTCACCTTTATCATTCAAGATGTCAATATATTCACTTGCATTGTGTTGTGAATTTCTGAATAAAATGGTCTCTCCATTATGTTTATAAGCTTGAGCAAATCCCTTAGAAATTTTTACTTTATTTAGAAGATCTCCATTTGTTTTAAAATAATTTATAGAGCTATCCTCTGCTGTTACAATTCCAATTGTGTCGGAGTTTAAGAAGAAATTATTTATTACATTGGAGATACCATTTTCTTTACCTCCAATACGCGATAAAAATTTACCATCTAGACCAAATTTAATAACAGCATCAGAAATTTGTCTGTTGCCTGAGGTTGCGAAATTTCTGATATAATATGCACTATCAGATACTATGAGAGAAGGCGTGTTTGAGATCATAATATCCCCATTGGAATCCAATTGAATGATATCGATACTATCTACGAGATCTGTAAAAAATTGTACTTTCGAGACTGGTTCTTCGAAAACGAGTGTTTCGAAATTTTGATTTTTTTGCGATTGGCAAGATATGGCCAATAATAGAGCAGAGAGAACGATTGTTTTTTTCATAACTGACTCATTTTAAGTTTAAATATTAACCAAATGTAAAAACTAATTTTTTCAAAACAAAAAAAAGCGACTAAAATTTAATTAGTCGCTTTAAATATTATAATACTCTTAATAAGAGATTTAGGTTTCTGGTACTGTCTCCTCTTTAATTGACGCGAAAGTAGCTAAATCAGATGCTGTAAAATCTTTGATGTATGAATATCTCTCATCATTCCATGCAGCTGATTTACCAATGTAAATTTCTGCAGATTTTTCGAATGATTCGTCTGTCTGTGCATCGATTAAAAGAAGATATGACATTACGATATGTGACGCCATTTCAACAAGTCTTCTTGCGTGGAAGTCGATATACTCGTTTTCTTGACCAGCAACCATTGCAACAGCTTGTTCATACTGTTCAGTCATACGAACCAAGATCTTTTTAAGAGGTTCAAATTCTGCTCTAACAGGAACCTTTTCATACTCTCTGATTTGATTCAAATATCCACCAGTTGTTACATATCTTTGAGCTGCAACTACTTGAAGTTGAGAAGTTCCTTCGTAAATTGTTGTGATACGAGCATCTCTATAGATTCTTTCAATTGGATACTCTTTCATAAAACCAGAACCACCATGAATCTGAAGAGAGTCATAAGCATTTTGGTTGCTATACTCAGAAGACATTAACTTAAGCATTGGAGTAAACATGTCGGCAAGCTTTTGGAACTGTTTAGCCTCTGTTCTCTCTTCTGGAGTAAGTTTTCTCTCTTCCGCAATAAAGTTGTATGATTTATAAACATCAACAAATCGAGTAGTTTCGTATAATAACGCTCTAGAAGCTTGAAGTTTAGCCTTGATAACTGCCAGCATTTCATATACTGCAGGGAACTGAATAATAGGCTTACCAAACTGAGCTCTTTCATGAGCATATTTCAACGCCTCTCTGTAAGCGGCCTCAGAAATACCAACTGATTGAGCACCAACACCAAGTCTGGCACCATTCATCAAAGACATCACATATTTAATCAAGCCCATCTTTCTTTCACCAACTAATTTTGCAGGTGCATTTGTGAAGACAAGCTCACAAGTAGGAGATCCTTTGATACCTAGTTTGTTCTCGATTCTTCTAACTTGAACTCCGCCCCAATTGCTGTCGTAGACAAAATATGATAATCCACGACCATCTGTAGTACCCTCTTCGGAACGAGCAAGAACAAGCTTAATTTGAGCATCACCATTGGTAATAAATCGTTTCACTCCATTCAAAAGCCACATTCCCTTCTCTTCACTCCAGGTTGCTTTTAACATCACAGCCTGAAGATCCGATCCTGCATCAGGTTCAGTTAAGTCCATTGAGCATGTGTCTCCATCCGGAATTCTAGGAAGAAATTCATGTTTAATCTCTTTAGATGCAAATTCGTGAATAGTCTCAGCGCAGTCTTGAAGACCCCAAATGTTTGCAAATCCAGCATCTGCTCTAGCAACAAGTTCTGCTGCCATTACATATGGAACCATTGAGAAATTTAATCCACCGTACTCTCTTGGTAGAGACATACCGTAAAGACCTGCTTGTGTAAGAACATCTTGGTTTTGTTGAGTACCAGGAGCATACTTAACACGTCCATTAGCATGATGAGGTCCATCATGGTCAACAGATTCAGCATTAGGAGCAATTACATCCCCACAAATCTCACCAAGAATTTCAAGAACCTTATCATATGAGTCAATAGCATCGTCAATTGTACAAGGTGCGTAATCGAACTTACCTGAATCCTTGAAATCTTGCTCTTTCAACTTTACAATCTTTTTCATCAAAGGATTCTTAAGCTGAAATCTTATATCTTGATTGTCTTTATAAAAATTAGCCATCTTATTTACTGTTTTTTTTGTACGATTTGATCATCTTAGGTACTATTTCATTAAGGTCGCCAATAATTGCATAATCAGCAAGTTGATGAATTGGCGCATTAGGGTCGTTGTTGATTGAGATAATCATAGCAGCTTGATCCATACCTGCAGTATGTTGGATTTGTCCAGATATACCAACAGAGATGAAAAGTTTTGGACGTACAGTAACTCCTGTTTGTCCGATTTGTCTTGCATGATCAGCAAAGCCAGCATCAACTGCTGCTCTAGAAGCACCCACTTCGGCACCAAGTACCTTAGCTAGATCGAAAACAAGTTTAAAATTCTCTCTTGAACCAACTCCGAATCCACCAGCAACAATAATTGGAGCACCTTTAATATCGATTTTCTTCTCTTCGATATGTCTTTCAATAATCTCTACAACTAAATCAGTATCGCTGAGAATAGAGTTTACGTCAATTACATTTGTCTCTCCAGCAGAATAATGAGAAAGTGCCTCTTTTTTCATAACACCCTCTCTAACTGTTGCCATTTGAGGTCTGCAATCAGGATTGATAATTGTTGCAATAATATTTCCTCCAAAAGCAGGTCTGATTTGGTAAAGTAGATCTTTGTACTCTCTGCCAGACTTAGTATCGGTATGATTTCCAATTTCTAAACTAGTACAGTCTGCAGTTAGACCGCTTTTTAGAGCGCTTGAAACGCGAGGAGCAAGGTCTCTACCAATACTTGTTGCACCAAAAAGAGCAATTTGAGGTTGTTCTTGTTTGAACAAATTAATTGTTATTGCTGCGTATGGAAGGGTACGGAAATACTCAAGCTTTGGATCTTCTGCAATATGTACTTTTTTAGCACCATACTGATAAAGTTCCTCTTTTAGAGATGATACTTCGTGACCAATTAGAAGCGCCTCAAGATCGCATTTCAACGCAGATGCAAGTTGACGCCCTTTAGTCATTAGTTCAAGACTGACATCACATAACTTACCGTTGTCTGTCTCGATAAATACTATAATATTGTTCATTTGTTGTCAGATTTTATTAACCGATTGTATGTGATGAAATTAGTTCTTTAATTAGTGAGTCGATATCCTCTTCTGATGCAGAAAGTCTCTTAGACTCTTTAGCTTGAAATACGATGTTTTCAATCTTTTTAACTTTTGTAGGAGAGCCAGAAAGTCCATAGCTTGTCTCATCTCCTCCAACGTCATTCACTCCCCATTCAGGAATTCTTAAGTAATCTAGACTTAAAATTGGCAAATATGAGTTGTGCTCATTATCTTGCTCTTCTGTCAAAGTTCTAGCGTATTTGTATTTAAGAAGTTGTTTTGCGTTTCTAGGTCTGCAATCAGGAGCTGTAGCGTGTACTGTTATCACAACTGGTACTGGAGAGCTAACAACTTCAACACCTCTTTCGAGTCTTCTTTTAATAATCAGTTTGCCATTTTCAAATCCTACAATCTCTTCGGCATAGGTAACTTGAGGGTAATCAAGTTTTTCTGCAACTTGAGGTCCTACTTGAGCAGTATCACCATCGATAGCTTGACGACCAGCAATAATAATATCTGGTTGCATTTTTCTAATTGCCATCGATAGAGCATATGAAGTGGCAAGAGTGTCTGCTCCAGCAAATTTTCTGTCAGTTAGAAGAACACCACCGTCGGCACCTCTGAAAAGGCCTTCTCTGATAATGTCTGCAGCTCTGGAAGGGCCCATTGTCAGTAATTTAACTTCGGACCCAGGGAATTTATCTTTGATTCTCAAAGCTTGCTCAAGAGCATTCATATCCTCAGGATTAAAAATAGCCGGAAGGGCCGCACGGTTTACCGTTCCGTCTTCCTTCATTGCATTCTTCCCCACATTTCGGGTATCTGGCACTTGTTTAGCCAGAACAACAATTTTAAAAGCTTTTGTCATATTGTTATTAAGTAAATTATGCTTCTGCTGAATTATTACCAAACCCCATCGGAATGATATTCTTTTCTGAGTGGAGTTCTATTTCACCATATTGATTTTCGAACTTCGCAATATTATCCTCAAGCGCCAACATCAATCTTTTAGCATGCTCAGCTGTCATGATTATTCTATTGGTTACTTGTGGTTTAGGTACCCCAGGCATCATCTTTATGAAGTCAAGAATAAATTCACTGCTCGAATGAGTGATAATTGCCATGTTGGAGTAAGAACCTTGAGCCACTTCGCTGCTAAGTTCTATATTTAGTTCATTTTCAGGTGTCATACGTTTTAAGTTATAATTACACTCTGCAAATATAAGATTTTTTCTGTAATGCGAATTTTGCCAACTTTTCAAAATAATTAACTTTGCAGTTTATAATTGTTTTATCACAAAGAAATATATGGAAATTCCCGCAAAGTACGACCCCTCGCAAACAGAGGATAAATGGTATTCTTACTGGTTGAAAAACAGATTCTTTCATTCAGAACCCGATAATAGAGAACCCTATACAATTGTAATTCCTCCACCAAATGTTACTGGAGTTTTGCATATGGGTCACATGTTGAACAACACAATTCAAGATGTTTTAGTCAGAAGGGCAAGGATGAAAGGGAAGAATGCATGTTGGGTTCCGGGAACTGACCATGCTTCTATAGCAACTGAGGCTAAAGTTGTTGCTAAGTTAAAGGCAGAAGGTATAGAGAAAAGTTCGCTTACAAGAGACGAATTTTTAGTACATGCTTGGGAGTGGAAAGAGAAGCACGGAGGAATCATTCTTGAACAACTAAAAAAATTAGGTGCATCGTGTGATTGGGAGAGAACTAAATTTACGATGGATCCTGACTTAAGCGAAGGAGTAATCAACACATTTGTCCATTTTTATAAAAAAGGATGGATTTATCGTGGTGTAAGAATGGTGAATTGGGATCCAGAGGGACAGACTGCGGTAAGCGACGAAGAGGTTATTCACAAAGAGACTGCATCAAAATTCTACTATTTAAGATATTTTATTTCGGAGAACGGAAAAGCTACAAACGATTACATTATTGTAGCGACAACTCGACCTGAAACAATTATGGCAGACGTAGCTGTCTGCATTAATCCTTCGGATGAAAGGTATTCTCATTTAAGAGGCAAAAAAGTACTTATTCCTCTTATAAACAAAGAGATTCCGATTATCGAAGATGATTATGTCTCTGTTGATTTTGGAACAGGTTGTTTGAAAATTACACCTGCTCACGACATAAATGACTACGAAATTGGATTGAGACATAAATTACCAGTTATAGACATTCTTGACAGCTATGCAAGATTAAATGAAAAAGCTATCATCCTTGTTGGCGAAGATCGATTCATCGCAAGGAAAAAGATTGTTAAGATGCTTCAAGAGGCTGGAAATTTTGAAAAAGAGGAGAACTATACATCTCAGGTAGGTTATTCTGAAAGGACTAACGCAGTAATAGAACCAAGACTATCTCTGCAATGGTTCTTAAAGATGTCTGAACCTGCTAAAGATGCTTTGGCATATGTTGAAAGCGATAAAATCAAACTGATTCCAGATAAATACAAGAACACCTACAAACACTGGATGGAAAATGTAAGAGATTGGTGTATCTCCCGTCAATTATGGTGGGGACAAAGAATACCAGCTTACTATCTGCCTGATGGTGATTTTGTAGTTGCTCCAAATGCTCAATCGGCGTTAGAGGAGGCAAAAAAACTAAATCCTTCAATTACAATAGATCAATTGAGACAAGACGAAGATGTACTAGATACCTGGTTTTCATCTTGGTTATGGCCAATATCTGTGTTTGATGCTTCTAAGCCTGGATTTCCAGAAAAGGCTCCAAATAAAGATCTTGCCTACTATTACCCAACAAATGACCTTGTAACAGCTCCTGAGATTCTATTTTTCTGGGTTGCCAGAATGGTTATGGCTGGTCATGAATTCTGCGGAGACCTTCCGTTCCGTAATGTTTATCTGACTGGAACTGTTCGAGACAAACTTGGAAGAAAGATGTCGAAATCACTAGGAAACTCACCTGACCCTCTAAAGTTAATTGAACAATTTGGAGCAGACGGAGTAAGACTGGGAATGTTATTATGCAGCAGTGCAGGTAATGACATATTGTTTGATGAGAGTCAGGTAGAGCAAGGAAGAAACTTCTCTAACAAAATATGGAATGCCTACAGACTAGTAAGAGGATGGTCGATAGATGAATCTATTGCGCAGCCAGAACACTCTGCAATTGCAGTTAAATGGTTCGATTCATTACTGTCTCAATCTATAGAGATTATTGACGACCATTTTGAAAAATTCAGACTTTCAGACGCTCTAATGCATATTTATAAGCTATTCTGGGATGATTTCTGTGCATGGTACCTAGAAATTATCAAGCCAGGAGCTGGAATAATAGATAAAAAGACATATGAAGAGACTCATATTTTCTTTGATAAACTATTAAAGCTCATTCATCCATTTATGCCATTTATTACAGAAGAGTTGTGGCATAACATCGAAGAACGCAAAGAGGGAGAGAGCTTAATGATGCAACAACAGCCAAAAGCAAACGTTTATTCAGAGGAGTTTATAAAGATGTTCGAAGAGGCGAAGAGCGCAATTGTAACAATTAGAAGTATTAGACAGTCAAAAAACATATCACCAAAAGAGCCTCTGGCACTATTCATAAAAGGAGATAATGATTTGTCTATGTCCTCTATCTACAAAAAAATAGCGAATATCTCCGAAGTTTCGGACTATTCTGCTAAAAGCGAAGAGATGTCTGGATCATCTTTCATGGTGGGAACAACAGAATTTTTTGTACCACTAGGAAACTTAGTTAATAAAGAGGAAGAGATTGCAAAAATTGAGGCAGAATTAAAACATTTAGAGGGATTTTTAACTTCTGTAATGAAAAAGCTGTCTAATGAAAAATTTGTCAGCAGTGCTCCAAAAGCAGTGGTGGATATGGAGAATAAGAAAAAGAGTGATGCTGAAACTAAGATTGCAAAACTTAACCAATTAAAAGAGGACCTTTTAAAATAAAGAACAATGTTTACTTCAGAGACATTTCTTGATGTAAGGTATTATGAGACTGATCTTATGGGGATTGTTCATCACTCTAACTATATTCGATATTTCGAATGTGGAAGGAATGATGCCCTCATAAAGTTAGGAATTCCAATTACAGCAATTGAAGCTGCTGGAATAATGATGCCTGTTGTATCTGTAAACTGCGTCTATAAGATACCTGCAAAAAATGGAGACAGACTAAGACTTGTAAGTACAATTTCTGAAATGCCAAAAGCAAAAATAAAAATAGACACAACGATTTACAACACAGCAGACGAGGTAGTTTGCTATGGAAATGTTACTTTGGGATTTATACATTCCGATACAAGACGCCCAACAAGAGCTCCTCAAAGTATCGTAACTAAGTTCCAGCCATATTTTAATGAACAATAAAACAGACACAATATGAATAATTTTCTTCTATTCGGAAGTCTCGGTGCACCAGAGATCATTATTATCGCATTCTTAGTCCTTCTATTATTTGGAGGTAAGAAAATTCCTGAACTTATGAAAGGAATCGGTAAAGGTGTAAAAAGCTTTAAAGATGGAATGAAAGGTATCGAAGAAGATGCCAAAGAGACAAACAACACTCCTGAAAACAAAGATCAAAAGTAAAGATTAAAAAAGAGAAAAGGGTATGTCGGGAGAGATGACATTTTGGGAACATTTAGACGAGCTGAGAAGAGTACTTTTCAGGTCGGCTATTGTTGTGTTTGTACTCCTTGTAATCATATTCTTAAACAAATCGTTTGTTTTCGATAAGATTATTTTTGCCCCGATAAACTCAGATTTTGCTCTTTATAAATGGTTTGCTGCCGCAGCAAATTTCTTCAATGTTCCAGAAATGGCACCTGAACCATTTCGTTTAAACCTGATAAACATAGAGTTATCGGCTCAATTCTTCACTCACGTAAGTGTATCATTGACATTGGCTGTAATTCTTTCAGTTCCATACATCTTATATCAGTTTTGGCTTTTTGTAAAACCAGGGCTCTATGCTTCAGAGAAAAAAGCTGTAACAAGAGCCTTTGCATTTGCCTCAGTACTATTCTTTTTAGGAGTACTAACTGGATATTACTTTGTATTTCCATTGACTGTTAGATTTTTAGGAACATATCAAGTAAGTGATTGGGTGGTGAATCAGATCTCATTACAATCATACATTTCGATGTTCACATGGTTGATTCTCATCATGGGAGTAGTATTTGAAATGCCTGCCTTGGCTGCGATTTTGTCTAGGCTAGGTATAATAACAAAATCACTTCTAAAGAAGTACCGAAAACATGCTTTTGTCATTCTTATTATTATTGCAGCAATAATTACCCCGAGCGGCGATGCATTTACCCTTTTTGTAGTCGGAATGCCGCTCTACATGCTTTATGAATTTAGTATTCTAGTTTGCCGTGATATCGATAAATAATTTGTCAGTCGTTTTTGGAGGTTTTACGCTCATAAATGATATAAACTTCCACATCAGTGAAAAAGATAGAATAGGACTTGTCGGTAAGAATGGTTCGGGAAAATCTACACTTCTAAAAATCATTGTTGGATTAAATAAACCATCAGCAGGTCAGGTTGTTAGACCATCATTATTAAATGTTGGTTATTTACCACAGCAAATGGAGCATGCAAAAGACAAGTCTGTGCTAGACGAAGCTTTAACTGCGTTTGCCCATGTATTTGCCATGAATGCAAGAATTGATAAAATCAATCAAGAGTTGGCAGAGAGAGAAGATTACGAATCAGACTCATATCATAAATTAATTGAAGAACTGAATGATCTTCACTATAAAGCAGGAATCTACGAAAGCGAAAATATTTATGGTGAGACTGAGCGCACTCTATTAGGATTAGGTTTCAAAAGAGAGGAGTTAAGCAGGCCGACATCCACTTTTAGTCAAGGGTGGAATATGCGTATTGAGCTAGCAAAAGTTCTACTTAGAAAGCCAGACTTACTACTACTAGACGAGCCCACAAACCACTTAGATATTGAGTCTATTCAATGGTTGGAAGACTACCTACAACAATTTCCGGGAGCCATCGTTTTAATCTCCCACGATAGAAAATTTCTAGACAACATAACAAAACGCACCGTTGAATTAATGCTTGGTAAAGCGTACGACTATAAAGTACCATATTCCCAATACCTAGTACTTAGAAAAGAGCGTATTGAGCAACAACGTGCTGCATACGACAATCAACAAAGACTAATCGAGAAGACAGAAGAGTTTATCGAGAAATTCAGATATAAACCAACAAAATCCAATCAAGTACAATCCCGAATCAAACAGTTAGACAAGTTAGATCGCATTGAGATTGACGAAGAGGATAAAGCACTGATTTCGATCAAATTTCCACCCGCGCCACGTTCGGGACAAGTCGCTGTAAGAGGTAAGAGTGTCGGGATGAGTTTTGGAGAGAAGAACATCTTCAGAAATGCAGAGATCACGATTGAAAGAGGAGAAAAAGTTGCTTTTGTAGGGCGTAACGGAGAGGGGAAGACAACAATGATGAGAATCATTGTAAAAGAGTTAGAAAACACCGAAGGGACTGTAGAGACTGGGCACAATGTCGCATTAGGTTACTATGCTCAAAACCAAGAGGATTTATTGGATAAAAATGACACAGTATACGATACCCTTGATAAGATTGCAGTTGGAGATATTCGGACAAAACTAAGAGATATTCTCGGAGCATTTTTATTCAGAGGAGAGGACATTGATAAAAAGGTCGCTGTCTTAAGTGGAGGGGAGAGAGCTAGATTAGCAATGGCAAAACTTATATTAAACCCATATAATCTACTCGCCCTCGACGAGCCAACTAACCATATGGATATCAGGTCTAAAGATGTTCTTAAACAGGCATTGGCAAACTATGATGGCACTTTGATTGTTGTATCACACGATAGAGACTTTTTAGACGGTTTAGTTGATAAGATCTATGAATTTCGTGATGGTAAAGTTAAAGAGTACTTAGGCGGAGTAATGGATTTCTTGGATAGCAAAAAGATGGAGAACTTAAGTGAGCTTGAGAGAAAGAACGAAGCTATCATTGCCGAAAAGATTAAGGAGAGTGCACAAGAAAAAGAGAAACAGACCGATAAAACGCAAATTAAACATCTCTCATATACAGAACAAAAGGAGATAGAGAGACAACAACGAAAGATTAAAACACAAATTGATAATTGCGAAAAGAGGATAGAGACATTGGAAAAAGAGGTAGCTGAACTCGAAGAGATAATGTCTGATCCCTCAAAGGTTACAAATTATCAAGAGATGATCCTGAAATACAATAAATTAAAATCTGATCTCGATCAACAGTTCGCTGAATGGGAGAGACTTAACACACTTTAAAATGGAAGAGAGACAAAACTATCTGTTTGGAATGCATCCAGTATTGGAAGCGATAGCAGATGACAGAAAAATAGAAAAGGTGCTTTTCAAAAAAGGGATGGATGGTCCTCTTTTTAGAGAGATGCTAGAGAAACTTCAAGAAAAGGAGATCCCTTTTCAGTTTGTTCCAATAGAAAAGCTTAATGGTATAACAAGAGGGAAACATCAAGGTGTTGTAGCGTACCTGCCTCAATTAGATTACATTGAGTTGGAGGATATGGTTGCTAGAGCATTTAAAAAGAGTGAGACACCTCTATTACTTCTTTTAGATGGAGTAAGTGATGTTAGAAATTTTGGAGCAATTGCAAGAACAGCAGAGTGTGCAGGTGTATCTGGTCTGATTTTACCAGCAAAAGGAGGAGCAGCTGTAAATGCAGATGCTATTAAGACATCAGCTGGAGCTCTACTCAGAATCCCTACAACAAAAACTGCAAATCTTAGAGTTGCATTATACTATCTTAAAGAGTCTGGTTTTGAGATTATTGCAGCTACAGAAAAGGCTGATAAGAATATCTATGAGGTTGATTTCAAAAAACCTACAGCTATAATTATGGGTGCCGAAGACAAGGGAATATCTGAGTCTGTTTTGGCTCTATGTGATGAGAAAATTAAGATTCCAATGGGCGGAGTTATTGGCTCTCTCAATGTTTCTGTTGCTGCAGCTATCGTGATGTTTGAAGCTGTAAGGCAGAGATCCTTCTAAATTCAGAACAAACTACCGCAGTCGCAATCGCTACATTCAAAGATTCAGAGCCATTTGAATCTGCCGGATATGGAGGGATGTATAGTTTTTGAGTAATCTCATGTTCAATTTCTTTTGAAATTCCATGAGATTCACTTCCCATTACAATGATTCCAGTTGGAGTGATAGAGTGCTCATAGATAGAAGGAGCATCTAGGAAGGTGCCATAAATATTGTATTCGCCAGATCGGTCTGACAGAAACTTTTTCAAATCTGTATAAATGATCTTTTTTCTAAAAATAGCACCCATTGTTGCTTGCACAACTTTTGGATTGTAAAGCTCTGCACAATCTTCAGAAGCTATTACTGCATCTATTCCAAACCACTCTGCTAAACGAATAATAGTCCCTAAATTGCCTGGATCTCTTACAGAATCCAGTGCTAGGTATAGTTTTGATGGATCTGTTGTGATGCGCTGGGCATCTTTCATTTTAACAACAGCAAGAACTGGAGAAGGAGAGGAGAGAAGTGATATTCTCTCCATATTTTCCTCTCCTATATCCTCTTTGCGTAACATATAGACAAATTCAAAACCAGATTTTTCTGCCTCTTCAACCATCTTTTCACCCTCAATGATAAACATCCGATGTTCGTCTCTGAATTTCTTAAGAGATAGTGACTTGATGAATTTTATGTCCGCCTTCGATATCATAATTGAGATATCTTAAGTTGTTAATATCCAAGGATTTTTAGCATCGACTTATAGGTCTGCTCTTTACTGAAAAGTCTTGTAGAGTACTCTCCATTTTCGTCACGATCTATAGTAATATGCTTTGGTGCTGGTTGTAAGCAGTGTTGAATGCCTCCGAATCCTGCAATTGACTCCTGATAAGCACCAGTATGGAAAAATCCGATATATAGCGGCTCTTCCTCTTTTTCAATTACTGGTAAAAAGATAGCATTAGCATGTGCTTCTGCGTTATAATAATCTTGACTGTCGCAAGTTAGACCTCCAAGGAATACCCTTTGATACTCTTTATCCCATTTGTTAATAGGTAAAAGAACAAATCTTTGCTTAATTCCCCAAGTGTCTGGAAGAGTTGTCATAAATGAACTGTCAACCATATACCAACGCTCACGATCATTTTGTTGCTTTTGATCTAACACTTGGTAAATTGTTGCGCCACTCTCTCCAACTGTAAAGCTTCCAAACTCTGTAAAGATATTAGGTTCTGGAGTATTTCTTTGTTGACAAATGCTTTTGATTTGAGCAATAATCTCTTCGGCCATATATTCGTAATCGTAGTCGAAAGCCAAAGAGTTTTTAATAGGAAATCCACCGCCAATATTTAGAGAGTCAAGATCTGGGCAGATAGCTTTTAAATCACAATATACAGATACACACTTAGATAGCTCGTTCCAATAGTAAGCATTGTCGCGAATACCAGTGTTTATAAAGAAGTGAAGCATTTTAAGCTTGAACTTTGGATTCTCTTTAATCTTCTCTTCGTAAAACGGAATAATGTCGCTATAACGAATACCTAGTCGTGAAGTGTAGAATTCAAATTTCGGCTCCTCCTCTGCAGCAATTCTTATTCCAATCATACAAGGCTCTTTAACACAAAGATCAAGATCGTCAAACTCCTTCATATTATCTAATACAGGAATGATGTTCTTCCAGCCATTGTTTTTGAAATTAGCGATGTTTTCTATATATAGATCCTTTTTATATCCATTACAGATAATATATAGATCTTGATTAACTACCCCTTTCTCATGAAGAGACTCAATAAGATTCAAATCGAATGCAGACGAAGTCTCTATATGAATGTCGTTCTTCAGAGCCTCTTCTAACACAAATGAGAAGTGAGAGCTCTTGGTACAATAGCAATAATGATAGTCGGCATTATAGTCAACCTTTGCCATTGCGACGTTGAACATTCTCTTTGCCCTCTGAATCTGAGATGATATCTTTGGCAAATAAGTTATTTTCAGTGGTGTTCCATATTGTTCAATTAAATCCATAACAGGGATGTTGTGGAAGTAAAGTTCACCATCTTCAACTTCGAACTCATCTTGAGGAAATTCGAAACTTTGTTCAACTAGATCGATATACTTATTTTTCATCTTTAAAATGTAAGTGAGTTAGATTGAAAAAAAAATTACAATGTAAGTTACTCGGATTTTTTAGTGGCTGCAAATATATATTCTTTTTTGTTGTTTTAAGAAAGAAATAATAAATATTCGTAAATTTGTATAAACTACACAAACACGCCAATGAAGACACGCAATCTTATTTCATTGTTGTCAATTACTTACGTTGTCATATCAGCCATATCCTGCAGTACTGTGAAGGTGATTCCAGAGGGTGGAAACAGGCTGAAAGAGAATAGAATCATAATAACAAATTCTAAGGAGTTTAATCCTGCTGAACTTGAGCCATATATAAAGCAAAAACCCAACAGTTATTATATTTTTAAATGGAATCCGTTTTTAAATATTTATAACTGGAGTACAGGTAGTAATAGTGGCTGGGATAAATTTGTAAAGAAGATAGGACAAGCACCTGTTGTTTTAGACACAAATTCTGTTTCTCGAACTCGTGAAAACTTTGTTAATCACCTTAAAACGCTTGGATACTACAATTCGAGAGTTGAAGATTCTGTTGTTATTAAAAGAAGAAAAGCGTCTGTAACGTATAAAGTACAGTTAGGTAAGCGATATGTAATTAATAAGATAGATTATAAAGTTCAAGATACCGCTATAAAGGGATATGTTGATAAGGACAGAAAAAACTCAATGGTTGTCCTAGATAGTTACTTATCAGAAAAGACTCTTGCTGCAGAGAGCGAAAGAGTTGCTTCGTTATTAAGAAAAAAAGGATTTTATAATTTTAGTAAGAACTACTTCTTCTTCGAGGCAGACACTCTCAAAAAGAGCGGATATGCCGATCTTACTGTAAAGATTGAAAATTATACAAGAAACGAACTTCCAAAGGATAGACGAGAACATAAAAGATATATTGTGAGAAATATTACAATTTATCCCGATTATGATCCATTAGATTCAATTAGAATTTACGATTCGTTGATTTACAATGGGATCAAGATTAAATTTGAATCTGAAAAACCAAATGTTCGCCCTACCGTATTAAATTCTATCAATAGAATCCAAATCGGAAAACTATATGATGAATCTGTTGTAAATAATACGTATAATCGATTTAACGACTTAAGAATCTTCTCAGGCGTAAATATTCAGTTCGACGAAACTGGAATGGTTGACACACTTAACAGAGGAATGGTAGACTGTTCAATTCGTTTAGCACCGTCAAAGACTCAAGGGTACAAGATCAATCTTGAGGCGTCAAATAATTCTAATGGACTATTGGGAATATCTCCAGCACTCTCATATTATCATAAAAATATTTTCAATGGTGGAGAGTGGTTAAATCTTGGATTCATGGGTAATTTCCAATTCAAATTGAATGACCCTGTTAAATCAACAGAGCTTGGAGTATCTGCAAGCATTTCTCTCCCAGATTTTCTTTTTATACCAGACAAAATTTTTAAGACTACTATCCCTAGAACAGACATAGGGATGACATATAACTACCAGAATAGACCGGAGTTCACTCGTAACTTAATCTCTTTCAGCTATGGATATAACTGGAAGAGTGGAGACAAATTTTTTTACAGAGTAAATCCGATTCAACTAAGTGTAGTTCGTCTTTTCAATATGAGCAAATCTTTTTATGAAAGTCTGAAAGACCCTTTTATCAAAAATTCATATAGAAACTATTTTGATCTTGGAGCAGGTGCCACTCTACTATATACAACCGATCCATCACCAAATCCCAAGAGGTCATTTTTCTATATCAGATGGAATAATGACATCTCTGGAAATATCCTGAGTATGTTCAATGGAAATATGCCAAAAGATTCAACTGGTGCACATACAATTTGGGGAACAGCATACTCTCAATACCTAAGAACAGAGATGACTGCTGTTTATACATTTAAATTTGGGGAGAAAAGCGCAATAGCATCGAGATTTAATGTAGGAATTGGTTACGCGTATGGTAACTCAAAATCAATTCCTTTCGAGAAACTGTTTTATGCAGGTGGGGCAAATAGTTTAAGAGGTTGGCAAGCTAGAACCGTTGGGCCAGGTTCGTCACAAATCGATACTACCTTCTCAATTCCTAATCAAACTGGTGATATAAAACTAGAGTTCAATACAGAGTTAAGATTTCCAATGTTTTGGAAAATGGAGGGTGCTCTCTTTGTTGATGCCGGAAACATCTGGACTATGCGAAGTGAGAAAAATAGAGAGGAGGGACTCTTTAAGTTTAGTGACTTCTATCGAAACATCGCGCTCAACTGGGGCCTTGGTGCAAGATTGAATCTAGATTTCCTAATTCTAAGATTAGATATGGGTATGATTGCATACGACCCTGCAAGAAAATTATGGATCAATCCTTCGGGATGGTTCAAGAAAGATTCATTTAGCTTTCAGTTTGGCGTAGGCTATCCTTTCTAGTCGAACAGAAGTTCTCCAAAATAATCTGGAGTGTGAAAATTGGGTTTTTCAATTGGAATAGGATTCCATGATAAATAATGCCTTTGTAGCAGTTCATCTCCACATTTATAGAAGTTTGCTTTGATTATCCTACCTTTTAATGGTTCTACTTTGCTTAAAGAGAAGAGTTTAATTGGTAACGCAATGGTCAAGCTCCATTCAAAATTTCCCTCTTTAGATGAAATAACCTCTTTTGGAAGAGAAGAGTATCGTCTTATCTGGGACAATACTTCGGAGCCAAATCTTGTTCTCTCTGTTCGTTTGGCACCACCTGCAAAGGTTCCAACTCCAAGACAGTTCATTTCGAGATTATAATAGACAGAATCTTCTCCAGGTATGGAAAAGAACTCTACACAAGAATCAGTAAAAGGTCTGCTACCTTCATCATTTATGTAATGAGCACGAATACACGACTCATTAACAATGTATTGAATGAAAATTTCATCTTTTGAATATGCAATTCTGAATTTAACTGATGGTTTATATGGATAATTTGACCAATTTACAATGTCTATTTCATTGAAATCTACATGATTCTCGTTGAACAATGCAATTATTTCATCATGTTGTGGTAACTCCGATTTAGGAGTAACAGATTTTACGATCAGCCTCTTCATTTTATTCAAAGAAAAATCCTCTGCTGTGCAAAAAGATGCAGAGCAGAGGAGTATTAAAGTTATTGTGAAATATCTCATTATTTGGTTCTAATCTTGTAGCCCGACACTCCATAATAGAGAATGAACAGGAAGCAAGGAAGTGCTATCCAATATGCATTTTGAGCTCCAACAGAATCTTTTACGAAACCAAACAGGGTAGGGATAATTGCTCCACCAGCGATTGCCATTACTAGTAAAGATGATCCTGTTTTTGTAAATCTGCCTAAGTCCGCAATAGCTAATGGCCATAGTGCAGGCCACATAAGCGAGCAACCTAATGCCATAAAGCCAATAAACCAAATTGACATTGCAGCAGGAGTCAAAACAACAAGAATTGCACCTGCAATACCAAGGATTGAACAAATCATAAGAGCATTTGCTTGGCTCAGGTATTTAGGAATAAAGATGATTCCGCAGATATAGCCTATAACCATTCCAACTGATGATATCCATGCGTAAGATGACGCATCAGCAAGATTTAGTGAACCAGCATAATCAACGAGTGTGCTTAATGCAACAGTCTCTACACCAACATATAAGAATAACGCAATTGCACCTAATAATAGGTGAGGAAATTGCCAAATTGATGTTTTCTTTGCTGCATAAGGACTCTCTTCACCCTCTGCACCCTCTTCGCCAGCAACCTTAACTTCGGGAAGTGGAGCCATAATAGAGATGATTCCTAAGATTACAAAAACTCCAATTATTATATAAAAAGGAGTATATAAGTCAGAAATCAAAGTATCTGTAGTCTCTTTACCGATAACCATTGAAAGAAAAACTGGAGCAACCGGCCATGCTAACTTATTACAGATTCCCATGATACTCATTCTCTTTGCCGCACTGTCGATAGGTCCTAATATTGTGATATATGGATTAACAGAAGCTTGCAAAAATGTGTTGCCAATTCCGCTTATGAACGATGCAACAAGGAATAGAACGAAACTCTCTTGCTTTGCCGACGGTATAAATAGAGCGAAGGCTGCAGCAAATAGGATAAATGAGAGAGCCATAGTTTTCTTGTAACCTATTTTCGATATAGTCAGCGATGCAGGATAGCCGAAAATAATGAAAGTAGAGAATGTTGCGGCAAGAATCAAATATGATTCTCCTGAGGAAACACCTAGTGTCGATTTTAACACCGGAATAAGGAACGAGTTGATGCCTAATGCAAATCCGATTGCAAAAAACATCATCCCCACAAAGGCTAGGGGGATGATAAAGTTTTTCTTTTCAGTCATTTTAGTTTAATTATATTTTATATCTAACAAAAAGTTCGATCGCCTGATATTCAGCCATTCCTAGTTTGTCGAATAGTACGGCTGTATTATGGTTTCTCTCTTCTGCTCTTTGCCAGAACTCCCTCTTATCCGAACCTGGGAATAGAGGTCTGTCCTTTTGTGACTGATGTTTAAAGATTGCCTCTCTCTTGATGTTCACCTCTTCTGGACTCAATGGAACTGCCATATCTGCATCTGCAACATCCCACTCTTGCCAAGCACCTCTGTAGAGCCAAACTCTGCAATCTTTAATCCACTCTTCTTCTTTTAATTGTTCAAGCGCTCCAAGAATAGCCAACAGACATACTCTGTGAGTTCCATGAGGGTCGCTCAAGTCACCAGCTGCATAGATTTGGTGAGGCTTAACCTCTTGAAGAAGGTCTTTAACAATATTTATATCAGCATCACTGATAGGTTTCTTTTTAACACCACCTGTTTCGTAGAAAGGAAGATCTAAGAAGTGTACATGGTTTTCTGGAATCTTCAAGTAACGACATGCTGCTTTTGCCTCTCCACGACGAATCGCCCCTTTTACAGCTCTGATGCTATCAGAATCAGGTTCACCTGGGTGTTTATGCTTAAGATCCTCAAGGGCTTTCACATAGATATCTTCAGCCTTTTTGTCTTCCAGGTTGTAGATCTTCGAACTGTCACGCAAGAAATCCAGGAATCTAATTGCATCATGGTCGAATACAGCAATATTACCAGATACTTGGTATGCAAGATGTACTTCGTGACCATGTTCAGAAAGACGAGCTAAAGTTCCTCCCATTGAGATTACATCGTCATCAGGGTGTGGGCTGAAGATAACAACACGTTTAGGGAAAGGAAGTGCTCTCTCTGGGCGAGTTGAGTCATCAGAATTAGGCTTTCCACCTGGCCATCCCGAAATAGTGTGCTGTAAGTCATTAAACACTTTAATATTAATCTTACTTGCTGGACCCTTTTCTGTAATCAGGTCACTCATACCATTATCATTGTAATCTCTATCTGTAAGCTTTAAGATTGGCTTTTCCAATTTGCGGCATAACCAAAATACAGATTTTCTGATTAAAAAGTCTGTCCATTCACAAGGGCCTGTCAACCAAGGAGTCTTTACTCTTGTAAGCTCTGCAGCTGCAGATGTGTCTATTAAGACTTCGAGATTATTATGGTTTTGAAGATATGATGCTGGGTTTTGTTCATTGATTGTTCCTTCAACAAGCTTATGAATGCTTGATGCTTTGCCTTCGCCCCAAGCTAAGAAGAAGATCTTTTTAGCAGACAGGATTGTCTCAATACCCATTGTGAGAGCGTGGAAAGGAACATACTCAACTCCAAAGAATTCTGATGCAGCTGCAACTCTTGATGTGTAGTTGAGGGTAATCAGACGAGTCTTTGAGTTATAGTGAGAACCTGGCTCATTGAAACCCATATTTCCAATTACTAAAATGTCAATGCCTCCAAGGTCGGCAATCTTCTTTTCGTATTCGGCACAATATTGGTGTACTTTGTCTTTTTTGATTTCGCTATCGAGGCAATGAATATTTGCCTTTGGAATATCAATGAAGTCGAACAGATACTCTTTAAGGAATCTGTAGTGACTTTGAAGTTCATTTTTGTTAAGAGGGTAGTACTCGTCAACCGAGAAAATGTGCACATTTTTGAAAGATACCTCTTTGCTGTTGTAAAGTTTTACAAGCTCTTCATAGACCTGAATGGAAGATGAGCTGGCACTGAGACCTAGAACACATGGTTGGTTTTTTCTCTCTTTCTTTTTAATCGTCTCCGCAATACTTTCCGCAACCAGTGTAGAAGCTACAGATGAGTCTTCAAAAATGTCAACCGGTACCTTTTCGTACCTCTTTGTAAAATCTGAATTCACATTCATAAAAATATCATTTTAAATTAAAACATATCGCATGCCTTTTTAAGGGGGATAAGGCCTTTGAGCAACCCCTCTAAATAGTCGAGCTTTAGCATGTTAGCTCCATCCGATAAAGCTTTTGATGGCTCTGGATGGGTCTCAATAAACAATCCGTCTGCTCCTGTTGCAACACCAGCTTTCGCCATTGTTGCTATCAGATCCGGCCTTCCACCAGTTACTCCAGATGCTTGATTAGGCTGTTGGAGACTATGTGTAATATCCAACACTACTGGATAACCAAGAGATTTCATTTCGGGAATAGATCTGAAATCTACTATTAGGTCGGAATATCCGAATTGAGTGCCACGCTCGGTAAGAATAACATTATTATTGCCCGAGTGTTCAATTTTCTCAGCAGCAAATTTCATAGAATGAGGAGCAAGAAACTGCCCTTTCTTGATGTTTACATATTTTCCAGTTCTTGCAGCAGCCTCAAGAAGATCTGTCTGACGGCATAAAAATGCTGGAATTTGCAGTACATCTACATTGTATGACGCTGCCAAAGCAGCTTCGGATGGATTGTGTATATCGGTAACAATTGGAACTTTCAGCTCTTCCTTTATCTTCTGGAGTATCTCCAGACCTTTTTCATCGCCAATTCCTGTAAAGGAATCTGCCTTTGAGCGGTTTGCTTTTCTATATGATGATTTAAAAATGAAAGGAATTTCTAGTTTTTCTGTGATCTCTTTGATTTGTGAAGCAACTCTATATGTAAGTTCTTCACTTTCAATCACGCATGGACCGGCAAGTAAGAAAAAATTGCCAGAATCCTGATGTTTCAGATATTCTATGTTGTTTAGTTTCATAACGCCGCAAAATTAGGTAAAATCAATCAATAATTATACTTTTTCCATTGTGCAGAGAGCCTTTTTTTTATTTCAGCCTCCTTAGAGTTGTTGCCAGGTTCATAGAATTTTTTATCGTTTAGCTCCTTAGGTAAAAAATCTTGCTCAACAAAGTTACCAGAGTAGGAGTGAGCATATTTATATTCATTTCCGTAACCTAACTCTTTCATCAATTTAGTAGGGGCGTTTCTTAAGTGCAGTGGAACAGGAAGATTTCCGCTCTTTTCTGCTTCTGCAAGAGCTTCATCTATTGCCAGATATGACGAGTTGCTTTTTGGAGATGTTGCGAGATAAATAGCTGTTTGAGAGAGAATTATACGAGCTTCTGGCATTCCGATTTTATGTACTGCTTCAAAAGTTGCCTGAGCAAGCAGGAGAGCATTTGGATTTGCCAATCCAATATCTTCGGATGACAGGATCAACATTCTTCTTGCAATAAATAGGGGATCTTCGCCTCCAGCCAACATTCTAGCCATCCAGTAAACTGCTGCATTTGGGTCAGAACCTCTGATACTTTTGATGAATGCCGATATAATGTCATAATGCATCTCGCCATTCTTGTCATAAGTAGCAATATTGGCTTGTAACCTGTCTGTTACAATACTATTATTGATTAAAATATCTTCGTCTTCACGAAAACTTCCAGCTATGATGTCGATAATATTTAGCAATTTACGCGCATCTCCACCAGAAAATCTAAATAGGGCCTCTTTCTCTTCGATAATGAACTTCCGTTTCGATAAAATTGAATCCTTTTCCATGGCTCTGGTTAAAAGCTGGTCGAGAGCATCTTTTTCGAGCGATTTCAGAACATAGACTTGACAGCGCGAAAGCAGGGGTGTTATAACCTCAAATGAGGGATTCTCAGTTGTAGCACCAATCAAAACAACTGTTCCATCTTCGACAGCTCCCAAAAGTGCATCTTGCTGAGATTTACTAAATCTATGAATTTCGTCAATAAATAAAACTGGACGAGCTTTTACAAAAAGAGAGTTGCTTCGAGAACGCTCAATAACTTCACGAACATCTTTAACACCCGAACTAACTGCAGAGAGAGTATGAAAAGGTCGGTCGAGTGTATTAGCGATAATTTTTGCAAGAGTTGTTTTTCCAACACCTGGAGGTCCCCAAAGAATAAAAGAGGAGAGATTGCCAGAATCAATCATCTTTCTTAAGACAGAATCTTTGCCTACTAAATGTTCCTGACCAACATATTCATCGAGAGTCTTTGGACGCAATCTCTCAGGAAGCGGAAAATCTCTATTTAACATAATATAAATTGTGTTACAAAAGCGTGTATAGAGGCGAAATTACTAAAATTGTACATACGATTGAACGATTGCGGAAAAAAAGGTTAATTTCGCAGCCTAAAGAAAACAAACAAAAAATGGGAAGAAGAGATAAAGAGTTTCTGGAAGGCGTAGTGATCGACAGTGTTGCAGCCGAAGGTAAAGCAATTGCACATGTTAATGGAAAGGTGCTTTTTGTGCCTCATGCGATTCCAGGCGACGTGGCAGACATTCAGGTGAACATAAAAAGAAAGGGCTACATGGAGGGTTACATTGTAAACCTTGTCAAACCGTCTGAACTCAGAATCGATCCGTTTTGCAGCCATTATGGAGTCTGCGGTGGCTGTAAGTGGCAATCGCTCCCTTATGAGCTACAATTAAAATATAAAGGTCAGCAGGTAGAAGATCAACTTACCAGAATTGGACATCTTAAACTTCCTCAAATTTTGCCTGTACTTGGTTCGGAGAAGACTCAAGAGTACAGAAATAAATTAGAATATACATTTTCGGACAAAAGATGGATCGAGAGCCGCAGTGAGATGGAGAACATTCCAGAAAACGAGAGACAGGGTCTTGGATTCCATATCGCAGGCTTGTTCGACAAAGTTCTGGATATAAAAAAGTGCTACTTACAGCCCGAACCATCTAATCAGATCAGACTATTTGTGCGTGAGTTTGCCCTAAAGCATGGATACACATTCTTCAACATTCGCGAACAGAGCGGATTTCTTAGAAATTTAACAATTCGCAATACTACAACTGGCGAAGTTATGGTTATTGTTGTATTTGCTTATGAAGATGTTGAGATGCGTACAGCTCTTTTAGATGCTTTGAAAGCGAACTTCCCTCAGATTACCTCTCTTAATTATGTAATCAATGGCAAGAAAAATGATAATATCTCAGATTTAGAGTGTATTACATATTTAGGAAACGATGCTATTTACGAAAAAATGGAGGGTCTCTCCTTCCGTATCGGACCAAAATCGTTTTATCAAACAAATTCAGAACAAGCATACAGACTCTATTCGGTTGTACGCGATTTTGCTCAACTTAAAGGCGAAGAGATTGTTTATGATTTATATACAGGAACCGGAACAATTGCTCTTTTTCTAGCTTCTCAAGCCTCTAAAGTGATTGGAATAGAATATGTTCCAGAAGCTATTGAAGATGCAAAAGTAAATGCTAAAAACAACAATCTCAACAACACAACGTTCTACGCTGGCGATATGAAAGATATGTTGACAACTGAGTTTGTTGCTCAACATGGCAAACCAGATGTTATCGTACTAGATCCACCAAGAGCGGGAATTCACCCCGATGTTGCTAAGGTTGTGGTTGAGGCCGCTCCAGAAAAAATCGTCTATGTAAGTTGCAATCCAGCCACTCAAGCACGTGATCTTGCACTTATGAGCGAAAATTACACTATTACTGCTGTTCAACCTGTAGATATGTTTCCACACACACATCATGTGGAGAATGTAGTTAAATTAGAGAGAATAAAACAATAGTGTTTCTATGAGTAACAACCATGTTTCAGAGACAATTTGTGCATTGGCGACAGTTCAAGGCGTCAGTGCTGTTTCTATAATCAGATTAAGTGGCCCAAAGGCAATAGAGATAACCGATAAAGTGTTTCGTGGGACCAAAGCCACTCCCCTATCTCAGACACCTTCGCACAGATTGCGCCTTGGAACGCTTTATGATGGAGAAAGAGTTATCGATGAGGTACTTGTCTCGATATTCAGGGCTCCTCGCTCCTATACAGGCGAAGAGTCGGTAGAGATATCATGTCATGGTTCGGTTTATATTCAACAAGAGATACTTACACTACTTATCAACAATGGGGCAAGGTTGGCTAAACCAGGCGAATTTTCGCAAAGGGCTTTCCTCAATGCAAAGATGGACCTTGCGCAAGCCGAGGCAGTTGCCGATCTCATTGCGTCCGAAACCGAAGCTGCCCATCGAATTGCCCTTCAGCAGATGCGAGGTGGATTCTCCAAGGAGCTTTCGCAGATGCGCTCATCTCTGCTCGATCTTGTCTCGCTGATGGAGCTCGAACTCGATTTTAGCGAGGAGGACGTTGAGTTTGCCGACAGAAAACAATTGAATGATTTGCTAGATTCAATCATCAGTCATACAAGCACTTTAATAGATTCATTTAAACTAGGAAATGTAATCAAAAACGGAGTTCCAGTTGCAATTGTTGGAGCTACAAATACCGGAAAGAGCACGCTTTTAAATGCGCTTTTGGGCGAAGAGAGGGCTATCGTCTCCGATATTCACGGAACCACTCGAGACTTTATCGAAGACACCGTAAATCTGAATGGCGTTACCTTTAGATTCGTTGATACTGCAGGCATCAGGGAGACTAAAGAGGTGATAGAGATGATAGGAATCGAGCGTACTTTCGAAAAAATTAAATCTGCGTCTGTGGTTATTTTAGTTTTAGATGCCGACAGAAGCGAAGATTTTGCCGAAGCAATAGCACAGCTCTCTACCAGAATTACTGCCGATCAAAAGATAATTATCCTTCTTAATAAGTGCGATCTTGTGCAGATTGATAGTCAATTACAGCAATATATCTCAACGATAACTTCAGCTGCCTCAAACAACGGCATAAAGCTCGAATCTGTCATCAAAACTGCTGCAAAATCGGGATTGGGACTAGACACTTTGCGTCAAACACTTGTCTCTAGCCAGGCAAATCTTAAAGCCGACAACTCCACTACCCTAGTGACCAATATCCGCCACTACCAATCACTAAAAGATACTCGCGAAGCTCT
>JASDTB010000044.1:0-78782 GCA_041441455.1 Bacteroidales bacterium | reverse complement strand
AAAGGACTGAAAATCCTTGTGTCCCCGGTTCGATTCCTGGTGGCACCACAAGAAACCCGCTTCAAAAGAGGCGGGTTTTTTGTTTTTTGAGTATTGGTTGATTTTCGGATCAAATTGAAAAGGGATCACGAGCAAAAGATCACTTTTAACAAATTGAGTGAATCAACGACTGAACGATGGTAAAGATTTTATGGCGTGGCTGGTACAATTTTAAGTAATATGTGCGCACTAGTATTGTATTAGATTTTGTATCTTATTCAGGTTAGCATTCGACACTTCAATGGAATTAAGATAACCATAGAGGATTTTGAACTAAGCTTAAAAACGCTTTGACAAAACTGATATCTTGTTTTGTTTCCAAAATGCATTATATTTGCAGCATTATAGAAACAAAACAAAAAATGAACTTTCTGGAATTTAAGAATCAACTATTCGATTTGGCATGCTTTAATATCTATCAGGTATATGCATGGCAACCCGATTTTGACCGCAATAATCTTACTCGTTGGTTGAAGAAAGGGTATCTTGTCCGTTTACGGCAGGGATATTTTGCTTTCCCCGAATATAAGAGCAAGCCAGATTTTTCTCTATATTTTGCTAATAGGATTTATCGTCCGTCTTACATTAGTCTGCACACTGCATTGGCGTTCTACGGGATGATACCTGAAGCTGTGGTGCAGATTACCAGTGTGACAACCCTGAAAACAGCATCATTCGCCAATGACTTCGGCGAATACTCTTATAAAAATGTCAAGGAAAACCTGATGTTCGGGTACGAGTTGAAGCCAGTGGCAGACAACCGCACCATACAGTTTGCCTCACCTGAAAAGGCTTTACTTGATTTGCTATATCTATATCCGTTCTACGATAATGAGCAGGAATTGGAAGAGTTGCGCTTGGATGAAGATTTCCTGCAAGTTGATTTAAACAAGGATTTACTAATGGACTATTCAGCCAAGTTTCAAAGCAAGGCACTCGACCATCGGGTAAAACTACTTCTTAGAACTTACGATTTATGATACAGATTGAACAGATAAGAAATTATTTTCCGGCTCAAATCCGTGGAAATTCAGGTTTCGATAAGCACATGCTGAAAGAGTATTTGCAGTTGATGATTTTGGATTACCTCTCTACTACGCCAAGCATCCAAAAGATGGCTTTTATTGGTGGAACAAACCTTCGTTTGGTAAAAGGGATAGACCGGTTTTCTGAAGATTTGGATTTCGACTGCAAAGACTTATCGAAAGAAGAGTTTATTGAAATGACAAACGGTGTAATCCAATTTTTAGAGCGTTCGGGGCTTCGTGTGGAAGCAAGAGATAAGGACAATCCGAAGTTGGCAGCATTTAGACGTAATATTCATTTTCCGGAACTCCTGTTTGATTTGGGGTTGAGCGGGCATAAGGAAGAACGCTTTCTGATAAAAGTAGAAAGCCAAAATCAAGGAATCGTTTATACCCCTGTTATCACAAATATCAAAGGGTGCGGATTCTTTTTCCCGTTTCCCGTTCCTTCTGATGGCGTATTATGCAGCATGAAGATAGCTGCTATGTTAGCCCGTGCAAAAGGACACGATTTTTACGACTTAATGTTTTTATTGTCGCAGGCAAAACCCGATTACGATTTCTTATCAAAACGTTGTGGAATTCATAACTTACAAGATTTCAAACAAGCAACTGGAGAGCTATTGAAAACAGTCGATTTAAAGAAGAAGCAACAGGATTTTGAACATTTGCTTTTCAATAAAGCAAACAGCGAGAGAATTTTGAGATTTGGGGAATTTTTAGATTCAATTATTGAATAATTTTTGCGAAAGAACTATTAAAATGGATGCTGATCGTGTTCAAGTATGATTTGGCAATTAAACACTCTTTGCTAGAATCGGAAATTCTTTATAGAACCGAAGCAGGGATATGGTTTCTGTCCGTAGCTTTGTCCGAACGAATTTCTTCATTTCCTCATCCATTAACTCCCCTAAACCGTTCAGAATGCCTCGATCACTCATTTTTTCTAGATGGTTTATACATTTTTGGATGTAATCTGCCAGAGACATTTCCATGCGGGTTTCGACAATCTCTTTATTTATAGGCATTTGTTTCTGCATGAAAAACCAACTATCGAAGATATCACGATTCGTTAATTCTTCCCAGTCAAGTAAAGCACAGAGTTTATGAGCGAACATATCCGGAGCAACCATTACCTCCATATTAATACCCAGCAGGTTTTTTCTTTCGTATTGGTTTTTCCACTGCCGGTTGGAAATTTCTACTTTCAATTTTCGTTCGCCCACACCATAATCCAATACGATAATAGGACCATAGAACTTCAATGCTTCGTCGAATATTTTGCCGTATTTCAACAAGATTCTTCGTACCTTTTCATAAACTGTTTTTTCTTTTGTTAAGTCGAGTAAATTGAAATCCAAATCGACAGAAAAACGTGGCAAATCATAAAAAAACATCAATGCCGTTCCTCCTTTAAAGCCTAGGCTATTTGCTAATTCAATATCAGAATAGATATCTTTGAGTATCTGCATCAGAAAAAATTTATGTTTATTGATGTTAGCCATTTGCGAGTAGTTTTTTTACTCTTGCCATAAGCGTTTTTGAATTATATATCGGCAAAAGTTTAGTTATTAATTTTTTATCAAGAGGATTAAGGTTGTCGAAATAGTATGTTGAATCTAAATAGAGGATGTCCAAAAAGGCACGTTCGGGTGTCGCAATATTTACATTATCGATTTGATTGATTCCTTGCGTGACGATAAGTATTTCTCCCTTGATTTTTCGATAGGCGTAAGTGTGGCCTTCTATATCTACACTACGGCTCAAATAGCTGACTGCAGTTATTCGTTCATCATATTGGAAAATAACGCCAGCTTTTTGTAAAACGTATTCCAGAGAAATATAAGACGGAGTATAAAGCAAACATGCCAACTCTTTGGGATCGTAGTTGGGTTTAACATAAATGCCTTTTCGCGGACGGAGCAACTTTCCTCTGCGAACATAGTAATTCAACCGTTCGTTAAGCTTCTTAAAATCACTCTCTCCGATAAGCATAGCAACGTCGTTCAATAAGAACACAGTTCGTGTGTCGCTATAAATTGATAAAATTAAATCGCTATTTCGAGAACTATTCATTGGGTTAATATCAATGTTTAGTTCACAAAAGTACGAAATAATTATGATTAGACCAAATATGTTATTACAGTAGAATTATTTTTTCTATTTTTGCGCCGTTGACTTATGATTAAAAACAGATTCATTTACAAATTAAATCGATAAGCAATGAATCTTATTCAAAAATATGGTTGGAACGATACTCTGTTCCAGCAAAAACAAAATTCTCAATTTTCACATCTGCCACACGGAAGAGTTACTGTTGTTCACAAAACTTGCTACGAAGTAATTACCGACGAAGCTCTTTTTAAGTGCGAGCTTGCAGGAAATATCCTCTTTGGCAAAACACCAGAGGAGTATCCTTGCACTGGCGATTGGGTCTTATTTCAAAAAACAGATGAACAAAGAGGTATCATTTTAGATATTCTGCCTCGGACAAAGTCTCTCTACAGGAAACGAAGTGGAACCATCTCTACTAAGCAATCAATCGCTTCTCATGTAGATAAGGCTTTTATTGTGATTGGGTTAGATGCCAATTTCAGTGCGAGAAGGGCAGAGCGATTTATCGTCCAGGTTGAGTCAGAGGGCATCGCACCTATTCTTGTTCTCACAAAGGCAGACATTTCTCATAATGAAAATGATGTGGAAAAGAGTTTGTCTCATCTTTCGAACAAGATGCCGATTATTAAAACTAGTATTTATGATTCTCGGAGTATAGAGAAGCTTAAAGCCCATGCTAAAGAGGGTGAGACGGTTGTCTTTATTGGTTCTTCGGGAGTCGGAAAGAGCTCCCTTGTGAATGCTTTGTATGGGGCGGAGCTCCTTGCAACTTCGTCTTTGAGCGATTTTTCGGGAAAGGGCAGACATACCTCAACAAGGAGGGAGATGATTTTATTAGAAGACTCTGCTGTGCTGGTAGATACTCCAGGGGTCAGAGAGTTTGGAATCACGGTGGACGATAATGAACTATTATCGACAGTCTTAGATGTGTCAGCTCTAGAAAAAAATTGCAAGTTCAAAGATTGCACACATACCGGAGAGCCGGACTGTGCTGTTGCTGAAGCCCTTTCAAATGGTTCTCTTAGTGAAGGAGTGTACGAAAGCTATCTGAAACTTCGGAAGGAGTCTCAACATTTTTCGAAATCAGAATATGAAAGGCGAAAACATGAAAAATCGTTTTCAAAAATGGTCAACGAAGTGGTAAGAATCAAGAAAAAATAGATTTTAAAATCATAACTTTATCATGGTATAAAAATTCTTAATGCCATGATAAAGTTTTTAGATTTTTTTAGGATAGTTGCAGTCTGTGCAACAATATTCTTTGGATACTACATCGGGTATTCTGGAACTACTTACGATCCTGTTTCTCAGCTTCATTTTATGATTCCGCTTGTAATCATAATAGTTGCAGGATTATCTGGACTTGAGGGACTTCTTTGGGGCGATAAAGCTGCTAAGGAGAAGGGTTACGAAAAAGGGAGCAATTATCAGAAGCAGTCTGCTATTGCTATGCTTGCAGTAACATTTGGTGCGGTTATCGTAAATATTTTAGAGTGGGGAATTGAGTCAGAGATCTCGGTTCTGTTTGTCTTTCTCTTCTTTTTCATTGGTTCTGCTATCAATCATGCAGTAGATGCGATAAAGAACAAAAATTTCAAATGGCAGAATGTAAACAGACCATTTATTATGGCTTTTCTGAGCCTCTCTTTTCTCTATCCTCTGATAGCCTATTTTGCTCTTTGATTGATAATTGTTTATATTTGTTTCTTAAATTATAAATTAAATTTAGACAATTGAAAAGATATCTATTAGCAACAGTATTGAGCATTTTAACTCTATCATCTGTTGCTTTCTCTCAATCAAAAGACACTTTATGTTCAAGTGATTTTAGCTTTAGTTATGAACAGGATGGAGTTAAAAAAGTACATTTTAGGGGAAAAGTCATTGATAATGCAGACTTTTTAAGATTTATGGGTAAAAACTACTCCATGATTCTCTTTAAAGATGACGGTGTTTATGTTGATGTCAATGGTAAATTAATGGGACCTTATGAATATGTAAGTAATAAGGAGGTAAAGAATATGACTCCAGTTTTAATGAATGAAAAGGGGGATTATATCTTTATTTATAGTAAGGATAAGAGGAGATACGTTAATGTGAGTGGTAAAATTCTTGGCCCATATCCAACAGTTGTAACTAAGTCATTAACTCTAAATTCAAAAGGAGATTATGGTTATACATATTTAGTCTCTCAAAAAGAGCGATTTGCAGTTATTAATGGAGTTAAATACGGCCCTCTTGTTAACGAATCAGATGTTTCTCAAGGAGTAAGTGAAGACGGCATAAAATATTACGAATATTCTGACACCTCTGGTAATTTCTATATAAATATTGATAATAAAAGTTATCTTACTGATAGTGTCCAAATATATGGTTATCACAGACTCGGAGCATTTGTAAAAAAGAAGGGCGATAAATATTATTTATTCAAACGCGACTCAATAATTGGACCTTTTGACAACCTGGTAATTCTTCGATTTGTGCAAGCTGGTATTATTTATAAATATCTTAAGGATAAAAAATGGTATGTTAATTACCTAAATAAGCAGACATTTGGCCCGTATGATGAGGTTGATTTTGAGCATTTAAATTGGGTGAATAATGATATTTTTGTCTTTAAATACCAAAATGGGGGTAAATATTATTATAATATTAGTGGTAAGGTTTATGGCCCTTATGAATATGTAAAGAGATTAATCATCAAAGATAATGGCGAGTTCGCATTTGCATTTGAAAAAAATGGTTGGTCTAACCTAAATATTAATGGTGAGGTTAAGGGTGAGAATATGGGTATGGTAGATGATTTATATTTTGATAATAATGTCTATGCGTACTCTTATCGTAAAGACAAAAAAGATACGAAGAGTTTTTACGCTATTAATGAAAAATCATTTGGGCCATTCATAGGTATAATTGAGAGAATTTATTTAACAGCTAAATATCAGCCAATTTCATGGGTTTGGGGGAGATTTAAATATATTATTACCCCTTCTGGCAATTATGGGCCATTCTCTGAAATTAAATATTTATTTGTAATGCCAGATGGTAGATATGGCGTCAATGTTATCTCTAAATCTGGAGAGTTAGTAGAAAACTATATTCTAATTGATGGTATTAAATATGGCCCATTTGAAGAGATTAAATACTTTAGATTCGGAGTCAAAAGTGGTTTTGTGTTTGTTTGCAAAATTGAGGGCAAGTACTATATTGTAAACAACAAAAATTTAATTGGTCCTTTTGAGTCATTATCAAGTTTCTACACTACGGAAAATTGGACTGATGGCACTTATCTCAACTAATTAACGGCACAATATTTGACGAGGTGATATATGTGCTTTATATTTAATCACTTATCACTTCTATAAAATGAAACGGGAATTATATCTCCTTGTATTGCTGATATTTATCGGCAATTGTGCTTTTGCGCAGAAATCTTCCCCAGCCAAAATTGTATTGACTGGTTATGTTAAAGACAGTCTGTCGGGCAGAAATATTGAATATCCGACAATTGCCATATTCGATTCTTCAAAAAAATTAATAAAGGCAGTTGCTGGTGGTGCTGATGGTAAGTTTATCATTGACGCTCCAGGTGAAGGGAAATATATTGTCTCTGCGACAATGCTGGGTTATTCCGATACTAAAAAGGAGATTGCTCTCGATGGGAAAGATTCTAAGGTAGATATTGGTACTTTTATTATGATAGAGGGAAGACAATTAGCTGGAGTAACAGTTACCGCGGTTAAGCCTCTTATTAAAAACGAACCGGATAAATTGACTTATAATATTGATTCTGACCCTCAAGCTGCCTCAAGTAATGTTGCAGACATTCTGCGTAAGGTTCCAATGCTTAGCGTTGACGGAGATGGAAATGTTAAGCTTAATGGGGAAGGATCGTACAAAGTCCTTGTCAATGGTAGATCTTCGGGTTTGTTAGTAAAAAACTTCAAAGAGGCGATCAAAGCTATGCCTGCGAGCTCAATAAAATCAATAGAGGTTATTACAAACCCACCAATAAAATATGATGCAGAGGGTATCAGTGGTATCATAAACATCATAACCAATAGAAAGACTAATAATGGATATAACGGAAATATTAGTCTAGGTGCAAATACTCTAAATGGTTACAATATTGGAGGCTATTTTTCTGCACAAGTAGGTAAGTTGGCATTTAGTGCAAATATCTATAATGGTAGAGAACAATCTAATAAGAATACAAGTTTTGCAGAGTCTTATAACTTTCTGAGTGACCAATACCGTCATTTCGTAACTGATGGGAATTTTGATTCAAAGAATAATTTTACAATGTATGGTGCCGAAGCAAGTTATGAGATAGACTCTCTAAATTTAATTACATTCAATGCTTTTGGTTATACTGGCGTATCACGAAGTAATTCATTTATGTCGAATATATATACTAATAGTTTGGGACAGCTTTCAAGATCTTATAATCAATCAAGAGATTCTGAATACAAATTTGGCTCTGGATCTGGTAGTTTGTCGTACCAAAAATCGTATAAGAAACCAGACAAAATACTAACATTTAGTTACTCGTTAGATGCAAATCCTCTTGACCAAAATGTAAAGAGTAAAATTATAGCATTAATGAATTATAGTAATTCGGAATTAAATTCAGACAATGATGCATATTCAAATGAACACACATTCCAAGTTGACTATTACGACCCAATCTCTAAAAAGCACCAAATTGAGACAGGGGTAAAATATATATTAAGACAAAACGTCTCAGATACTAAAGTTCAAATACGTAATAACGAATCTGATCCTTGGATTGATGATCCATCTAAAGTTAATGACCTTGACTATACCCAACATGTAGGAAACTTCTACGGAGGTTATGTTTTAAAACATAACAAAATGACAGCGAAGGGCGGAGTGAGATTGGAATATACATTCAATGATGGTCTTTCGAAAAATCCAGGTGGAAATGTTGAGTTTAAAAACAGACAGTTTAATTTAGTTCCTTATGTAAACTTAATGTGGAGTTTGAAAAAAGGGAGTTCGGTTTCATTCTCTTATACTCAAAGATTGAACCGTCCAGGAATAAGATACTTGAACCCTTATGTAGATAATACAAATCCAATGAGTATTGTTTATGGGAATCCAGATTTAAAGACTGTTAAGAGAAATTCATTCAGTATTGCGTTTAGAAAATCCTCACAAAGATGGAGTATTGGACTTAATCTTAATACAAACTTTACAAGTAATAATATTGAACAAATAACTTTTGTTAAATCAGATGGAACAAGAGAGACCACTTATGGAAATATTGGAAAGAATAATAGATATGGACTCGGAGCAAATTACTCATATAACTATAATGGAAAAGTTTTTGTTAATCTTAATTTTAATGCAAACTATGTGACTATTAGAAATGAAAACTCATCTCTTAAAAATGACGGATTTAATCTTAATGGTGGTATAAATGCAAATGTTCAACTATTTAAAGCGACTAGTATTAGTCTTGGGACATATGTATTTGGAGGAGATGTAACATTGCAAAGCAATTCTCCATTAGTAGTTATGTCAAATATTGGATTGTCTCAAAGATTTCTTAAAGATAAGTTAACACTAAGTCTATACGTAAATGACCCATTTACAAGAATGACAAAATTTTCTTACGACTCAAAAGACCCTAACTTTACTACTCATTCTGAGAGCAGAATGTACAGAAGAAGTGCTAATTTCAGTATTTCATGGCGTTTTGGAAAGTTTAACACTAATGTTAAAAAGGCAAAGAAATCGGAAGTTGATGACAAGATGGGTAACGGCCAAGCTGGTGCTTCATCGGGTGGTGGAAAGATGTAGATTTTATTTTGTCTTTCCAACCTTTAGAGCACTTTTTGAAAGCATGGGAATTAAACCAATCATTAGTGTGAGGCCTCCTGCAATAATAAAAGCATTTAAAAGTCCAATATATTTAGCGATATAACCAGTTGCAAGAAGTCCTGGAATTGAAGGTAAAAGACTAATACTATCGTAAATAGAGAAGGCCCTTCCCATTGCGGAGGGGTCTATTTTTGTTTGTAAGATTACTGTAAAGGAGCTCCAGAAAAGCGACCCAGCGATTCCGGATAATCCAGTTATTATGACAAAGAGTTCATATTGCTTAGCGCTGAGTAATCCAGACAAAAGGAACGATGCTCCAAGAACAGCAGTAGTAAAACAGATAATAATTGTTCTATTAAGTGTCTGCAATACTTTAAAATTGGCGATTGCCCCTCCAGCTAACATTCCTAATCCCCAAGCGATCTCTACAATACCCATTTGGTATGAGTCTCCATTGAAATGATCTAAAGTCATCAAAGGGTACATTGCTACAACTGGCATCATGAAGAATGTAACCACAATTACACTTATGAGCAGAATATTTAAACCTCTGCTTGCAAAAAGATGGCTAATTCCCTCTTTTATCTCTCGAATAATATTGGGTTTAAAGTCTTCACTCTTCTTTATGCTCGGTATCTTTACAAACAGAAGTGAACTACATGCAAAAAGAGCTCCTGCTATATCAAGTAGCATAATATGCTCCATTTTAAGAAATACAACCAAAGCAGCTCCTAGAGCAGGGCCTGCAATATTACTGATTGAATAAATAATCTGGCCAACTCCTGCAACTCTCATCAATTGGTCTTCTGGAGCGATCAAAGGGACTGATGCTTGCATCGCTGGAGAGTGAAATGCGCTACCAATTGAGCGTAAGGCAAGTAGAAGGTATATCTCCCAATATGTAATAGCTTCTAGACTAAAGAGGATGGCAAGAATTCCAGCACATAGTGCAATAAAAAGATCAGCATAAATCATGATCTTCTTTCTGTTAAGACGATCGATGTATACTCCAGTAAAGGTCCCTAGGATAGAAAAAGGAAGAATTGTAGCAATCATTGCATATGCCAAGACTTCAGCTGAACCACTTTTAGAGCTCAACCAAAACACAATTGCAAAGCTTGTAATAGAGCTAGTAAGGGCAGATATCATCTGTCCCGACCATATAAATGCAAAAGTTCTCTTCCAGTTCGACATTAAGACTTTTTCTTTAACACAATTCTTTCGCTATTTTTTTCGACAACAGCCGCGATAAAATCTTTAATGAGAGCATAGTTCATTTTCGGAAAGATTATCTGGTTTTGAGTAAAGTTATAAATAATAACAATAGCATTATCTCTTTTTTGTATTAGGTAACTAAAGGTTATTCCATTATCTAATAATGAGAGTTTTGTACCTTTGGGAAGTTCTTCTACTGTGTAATTGTCAGGGATGATCAGGGTTATATATTGCGTGTTGGAAAATGGATAATCAAATTCAATTGGGAATTTTCTTGTGGAAGCAATAAATGGATTTGAATTTATCTCAGGGAATATAATAGGGTTAAGATAAACATAAGAGCTGTTCTTTAATGTCTCCATTTGAATATTATATATCTCTTCTACGCTATTTCCATAGCTGTCTATTCCATTAATTGAGGAGGAATCAATTGTAATGCTATATCTATTTTCGATCGATTTAAGATACTCCTTTTTAGATTCAAGGCTCTTATATTGTAGCTTTTTTTTGTAGGCAAGTTGGTTGGTAGACGTTCTTTTTATTGAGCCAATTAAATTCATGTCTGAATTAAAAGATAAAAAGATCTCAGATTTTGAAGAAGAGTTTGATATCTTGCTCAAATCTATCCATTTGTTTTCTTTTGATGAATTGAACAGATATCCTTTAGTTAGATAATTTTTAGATAGTGTGTTAATTGTAGATAATTTGTCTGAGCCATCTAAATAGTATGTGTTTCCATCAGGAGTTTTAACAGCTATGATAAAATGAGTAATATTATCAATTTTAGGATAGTACTCAGTAAGTTTGCCTGATTCTCTTGAGCTTAGCATAACTGGGAATGCTTTATACCCTGCATCATTTAACATGCTCATTAAGATAAAATTTACTTCGGCACTATTTCCAGATTTCTCCTTTACTGCGTAAATAGGGTTTTTACATGTTAGTGTATACTCACCATTGAAAGCTATTCGCTCCAAAACTAATTGATGAATCTCTTTGATCTTCTCTTGATTAGAAACATTTTTCGAAGCAATTATTTTTGTCTCATTTTCAAAGATTTTTGAGATGGAAAAATGAGATCCAAAGTTTTCGATTTTTTTAAAATATTTCTCTATTGAATTCCAGTCTTTCAAATAGCTAGTATATACCATACTAGGTATTTGAATGTCTATTAGATTAAATTCAACGGAAGATATATGTTCGTTATTATTCCATACAATTGGTTCTTCTTTTAATGCTGGCATATCTTTGCTAGTAAATGCAATCTGTCTTACATTTTCACCAAGTCCAGAAATTGCTAGTAATGAATTAAATTTAACGACTTCGTTAACTTCTAGATATTCACAGCCATTTATACTATATTTTACAACTAGGTGATTTGGAATTTGAGCAATATAATTACCAGAAATCACAGGGATTCTATGTTGAGTACTAAATGTTGGAATATTTCGCAAATAATAAGGACTATTAATCGAAAATTTATATTCTATTACACTCCCAACTTTTACACCTTGCATTGAGACTTTAGTTAGATTGATTTTGTCGATTATATTTTCAGAAAACATAAACTGTTTGTCTGTTTTTGTCTTGACAATTTTCCCTTTCTCTAAATTATAAGCATTAGCTTCAAAACTTGTGATTATATCACTACTATTTTGTGTCTTATATAGTGGAATTTTAATATTGGCATACTCTACCCCTTCTGGTTTTAGGATTTTTATTTTACATGAATACTTGTACACGATTAAAACATTACTTCCAGTATTTACATATTCAAAATTCGCATTTTCATATAGATAGACTGCAGATGCTGATGAATCTTTAGCATACACCTTCATATTTAGTTCATCTTCTGAAATTTTACCATATTCTTGACTGAATTGAGCCCAACTATATGAAAGTATGGTGCAAAATAAGGTTGTAAGCAAAAGTCTCTTCATGCTATAATGTGAAAAATTTATTATTCTAGAAAATTTGTATATTAGTATAATTGTTATTGCTTTTTCTTTAAGCATATTACTGAATTATATGCATTATCAATATCCTTCAAAATTTTAACAAACTCATTATAATCATCTTTAGAGTAGAATCCTCTATTGATATTAATAATTATTCTGGCTGTAATTTTTTTGGTTCCAACTTCTATATTAAAAACTAGAGATCCAAACTTGTTTGAATAAACAATATTCTTTGGAACAGACTCTATTTCAATATTATCTGGGATTAAAAATTCAGTAATTATAGTTTGGTTATGCGTGAAGCCAATTTTAATTGGATTTACTCTTTCCGTATTTGATTCTGGGATACTGAATTCAATTTTTGTAGGATTTACTGGCCCAAATAACCTATTTGCAGTTTTATTGCCATATTGATTTGTTTTAAATGAGACCTTAATCTCAGCAGAAGGCTCTTTTTCCCGTTTGTAAAGTACTTTGTAATTGGAGATATCTGAGTGATTTAGCTTAATATACTCTCTTATAAAATCTGTTTGTTCATTACTCGCAAGTTGGTCAAATCCCAAAAAACGTTCTGATTCAAACATTTTTCTGATTGATTTAATCTCAATATTTGCACTAAAGTCGGGATTAATCTTTACAGATATTGAATCTTGAATGCGATGCTTTTTATCTGCAGCTTCGGGCAGGCGAACTAGTTTGCCCCCATCTTTCGATACAATAACAGCTTGGTGTCCACTTATATCCTGATGAGTATAACCTAATGGATAAAATGCGTTAGTACATTCAATCCATAAGGAATCTCTCTCTTGAGGAACCATTAAAATTACATGGTTGCTTCTTTGAGTATTTGGAAAATCAGAAAAGAGATCACGGTTACTTAAACTTATTTCTGTGTAAAAGGATTCTATACCAGCTGCTGCTAGTAAAATTCTTAAGTAATTTGATAAGGCCTTACAATCCCCAAACATACTTTTGTGAACTAATTCAGGTTCCATTGGCTGAAATCCTCCAATTCCAAGTTGGATACTTACATATCTTGTATTATCTCTCAAATAATCATATAATACAGATATTTTTTGCTCAGTTGTAGTGCAATTTTTTGTGAGCTCGTCTACTTTAGCCTGAATTGCAGGGGTTATTGTTGATCTCTCTCTAACCAAATTCCATGTCCATTCACCATAGCTTTTCCAAGATGACATGTTTCCATTTGTCTTTTCGAAAGTGAACCTCTCAGGAACAATCAATACTTGAGGAGCTGTTTCTGAGAGACTTGGTGAATACTCCTCTTCAACAAGGGGTCCTAGATTGGTTGTCTTCCATATATAAGTAGTTGTTTTCTCTTTTGGATCATCTATTTGTGTAGGAACAATAGTTGTATTTATGTTTTTAAAAGAGATCTTTTTGTCTGAAGGCACTATCACTCGATACTCTGAAGTTTCTAATTTAACATTCAAGTTGGAAATTGGAGAGTAACTAGGAAAAGCAATCAGCCCATCATTAAAAGCTACCTCATGTTCATATTTTACAGTATATGGGTAAAAAGGGTATGTGGGTTGATAGTAATAGTTTTTTGTATCTGTAGCAAGTGATGTGGAATACTCCGAAGACAATAAATCGGACATCTTAATCTTTTTCACTATTTTTCCTTTGGAGTCAATAATAACACCACTGAATGATCTCATTTTCATAAATCGACCAATAGTCTCATGGAACACTCCTTTTTCAGCACCATTCTCATTAAGAATTGTTATGGTGCACGATTTACTATATTGAGCATTGTGGTCATTGATAAATTCAAATGTCTCTGATTGATTGTTAATTACGGCATAGACTTTTGATTGTGCATGAGCATTATTAAGCAATCCAATAAAAATGATTGCAATTATTGATGTTCTGAAAATGTTAACCATTACTTTTTCTTTAAAACTATTTGTTCTACATTTTTATTAGCGACTACAGTGAAGAACTCTTTAAGATGTGCATAGTCAGTATTTGGGAAAATTATTTGATTTTGAGTATAATTATACATTATCATAATTACATTGTCTCTTCTTTGAATTAAATATGAAAAAACAATTCCGTTATCCATAAGCGATATTTTTGCCCCTTTTGGAAGCTCCTCTACTGTGTAATTATCAGGAACTACAATAGTAATATATTGAATAGTAGTTGAAGGGTAATCAAACTCAACTGGAAGTTTTCTGTTCGATTCAATAAATGGACTTTTTGTAAATTTTGGAAGAATTACAGGATTTATGTACACATAAGAGTCGTTTTTCATTGTCCCTTTTTTAATATGTAGACGCTCTTCAACAATATTCCCATAACTTTCAAATCCAGTTAGAGTCGAAGAATCAATTTTTATTACATATTTTGATTCTAACGATTTTATATATTCATCTTTTGATTTAAGTTGATTGAATTCACTTTTACGCGCATATGAAAATTGATTTGAAGATGAGTTTTTGATAGTTCCAACTAAATCCATTTCAGAGTTGAAATTTAAAAAAATATCGGATTTAGAAACAGAATTTGAAACTTTGCTTAGATCTACCCATTTGTCTTTTTTGGATGGATTTATTATGTATCCTTTGGTTAAAAATCTAGAAGATAACACATTTGGCGATGAAAATCTATCAGCACCATCTAAGAAATATGTCTTTCCGTCAGGAGTATCAACTGCAATAATAAAGTAGTTGATATTATCAATAGATGGATAGAATTCCACTAATCTTCCCGATGCTCTCTCTCTTAATAGAACAGGATATGCTTTATACCCGGCATCATTTAATACTCCCATTAAGGTGAAGTTAATTTCTGAGTTATTTCCAGTTTTATTTTTGATTGCTGCCTGGGGTTTATTACAGAATAGTGAATAGTGTCCGTTAAATGCAGCATTATTTAAAACTAGTTGATGTAATTCGCAAATCTTGTCAAAATTGCTAATATTCTTAGCCATTATCTCTTTAGTCTCTTTTTCTAGCGGATTAGATATTTTATAATGACCCCCAAACATAGAATGCTCTTCAAGGGTCTTTTCGATAGATTTCCAGTCCCTTGAATAGGGCTCGTACCTTTCAAATGGGAATTGAATCCCACTTAATTGAAATTCTACCGAAGACATGTACTCTTCAGTACACCAAACCATTGGTTCGTCTTTCATAGCAGGCATATCAGCGCTGAGTATCAATATATCTCTATTAACACATTTAATTGATTCTAAACCTTGTCCAGTACTAACATTGAAGGTATTTGGTCGGCTCTCTTCTTTGACGCTAAGATTTTCGTAACCCTTTACATTAAATTGAAAGTTGAAATATTCTGGGATATCGGCATTATATTTCCCATAAATAACAGGAATTCTATGCTGCGTCTTGAATGAAGGTATGCTATAGATAAACGGAGAATTTATTGAATACTTATATTCAATAACGCTTCCAACTTTAGCACCTTGAATAGAGACTTTAGTTAAATTAACATTAGGAGATACATTTTCAGAAAAAATAAACTGCTTTTCAGTTTTTGTCTTTACTATTTTTCCGTTTTCGAGATTATACGATATCGCTTCTAGTCCAGATAAAGTTTCTCTGCCATGATTATCAAAGTACAATGGAATACTGAAATTTGCATATTCTACTCCTTCAGGTTTTAGTATCTTAATTTTGGCAGAATATTTAGTAGTAATCTGAAACTGATTACTTAAATAATTATAAGTTAAGTACGAATCTTCATAGATCAAAACAGCTGGCGCCGAAGAGTCTTTTGAATAAACAGTCATTTTTAATTCATCCTCAGTAATTTTGCCATATTTTTGGCTGTACTGAGCCCAACAAAGTGTGTAAAAGATAGATAGAAGTGCTATCAAAAAAGTTTTTTTCATATAAAGTTTAGCTTATCACAATACAAAACCACGCAAAGACTTTTGTCTTCGGCGAAAAATATTAGTTGTTAAAAATGAGGGGATTCAAATTTAGCCATAATTTCTCTAAAAGCAAGAACTAGTCAACATTTTAGGGATTTCTTTGTTATTATTTCAAACAAAAGTTAAATATGAGTAAAATTGGATTATTTATAACAGCACTATCTTCATTTATATTTGGAAGAACAATAGCACAGGAGCCACCTATAACACCTCCTTCGGATTTTTACGGACTCTCATTCAATACCATTACGGGCGAGAAATTTGAGTTTAAGTCCCTTAAAGGGAAAAAGGTACTGATTGTAAACACAGCATCGAAATGTGGATTTACTCCTCAATTTAAAGAGCTAGAAGAGTTGCACCAAAAGTATGGAAACAACCTGATTGTGATAGGATTTCCTTCGAATGATTTTGGGGCGCAAGATCCTGGTTCGAATTCCGACATTAAGCAATTTTGTGAATTGAACTATGGTGTAACCTTTTTGATGATGGAGAAATCTAGTGTAAAAGGAAAAGAGAAGAATGATGTGTACAAATGGTTGAGTGAGAAGGATAAAAATGGATGGAACACTAGTGAACCCGGTTGGAATTTCTGTAAATATCTGATCGATGAAAAGGGTAGGCTTACTGCATTTTTTCCGTCTAAAGTTAAACCAATGAGTACGGAGATTACATCTAAACTGTAATTTCTCGGTTGCATGTAAAAGAGTCCGTCACAATGTGGCGGCTCTTTTTGTTTATATTTGCGAATGAAATATAATTTAAGATGAACCTAAATATTCTTCCAACTCCAAAGAGAGTGAAATGCGCTAACCCAGATCGATTTCTTTTGAATAATTCACTTGAGCTAATATCAAATTTCCACGATGAATCTTTGTCAAAGTACTATAAAAACGAAATATGTAGATACCTCCCAGTAAATTTTGATGTAACGTCTCATAATTCATACAAAGTAATATTAAATGCAGAGAATAGCGATATTCAAAATGAGGGTTATATTTTATCAATCAATAAAGAGAACTGCATCATAAGTGCAAAGGATAAAAAGGGATTTATAAATGCTTTGCAGACATTAGTGCAGATTGCAATTAATGAGGAGACAGGTGTCAGTTTAATAGAGTGCGAGATTGAGGACTATCCAGATTTCTCATATAGAGGACTTCATCTAGATGTAGTGAGACACATGTTTCCAATTGATTATATTTTCAAATACATAGATTTTTTAACTTTTCATAAACTCAATAAATTTCACTGGCATCTTACTGATGATCAGGGGTGGAGAATAGAAAGTAGAGCCTATCCACTTTTAAATACTGTAGGTTCGTGGCGAGAGAGAACACAAATCAACCATTCAGACGAGGAGATATTAACCTTCGAAGAACAGCGCTATGGCGGATATTATTCAGTAGAAGAGATAACTCAAGTTATAAATTATGCAGATGAGAGAGGGGTAGAGGTGATTCCCGAAATTGATATTCCAGGCCATAGCAGGGCGGCAATTGCTGCCTATCCACAATTAGGAACAGAACCAAATGCAGGTTTTCAAGTTGCTGACAGGTGGTGTATGTATAATCTGTATAATAACGTTTTATCTCCAAATGATTTTACATTTGAATTTTTAAAAACCGTATTCAAAGAGGCTGCCGAAATCTTCCCATCCAAATATTTTCATCTTGGAGGAGATGAGTGCAGTAAAAGATGGTGGAATGATTCAAAAGATGTAAAGGAGTTTATGATTAATAATCAAATTTCAGACGAATTTCATCTACAAACATACTTTGTTGAATATGTCACCAAAGTCCTCTCAGAATGCGGAAAAAGATCAATTGGTTGGCACGAGATTCTTGAAGGAGATATTCCGAAAGATGCGATTATTATGAATTGGGGAGATGATGCAAATTGTCTTGAAGCAGTAAAGCGAGGTCACGAAGTTGTAATGAGCCCAGGAAAACCAGTCTATTTCGACCATTATCAGAGTGTAGATAAAGAGGAGGGAGTTTCGCTTGGCGGTTATAATCCATTAATAGAGGTCTATAAATTTAATCCGATTCCAAAAGAGCTACAAAATACCGAACTAGCTGGAAAGATCATTGGAGCACAAGCCAACTTATGGACAGAATACATCCGTACAACAAAGAAGCTAGAGATAATGCTCTTTCCTAGATTGACTGCTTTTGCTGAGGCTGTATGGAATTCTGGAAATAAAGCTCCATTTGAACAATTTATTCAAAAATTAGAGAAAAATATCCTGAGATTTTATAAAATTTGGGGAGTTGAGTATTATAAGTTACCCAAAAATTTTTGACTAATTTTCTCTTGATAACTCTTAGATACTGGAATTTCAGGAGCCATATCAGCATCGAGCTCTAAAATAATTCCATCTTTAGTCTTACGAAGAACCTTTACTCTAGAAAAATTCACCAAAAAAGATCTATGACATCTGCCAATTGGGGTCTTTTCTAAAGCAGTTTCAATTGTTTTTAATGTATTACGCAGCAGGTAACTCTTGATTTTACCAAGGTTATTATAATGAATAATTACATAATTATCGGAAGACTCAATGTAGAGCAAATTATCAAGAGTTACCGAAAACCTGAGCACACCTTTATCATCAATAAAGTTGATTTTGCCCGAACCGGCAGACGAATCAACGAGTTCTCCGTTTTCAATTTTTGCTAAAGTCTTCTGATTCTCTCTCCATGCTAAATATAGTGTCAAGATACCATATGGGAGTAAGAGCACAAGTGCAGTATTAATTGTAGACGATTTAAAGACCTCCCACCAATCTCTACCATTATTGACAGACATTGTGTAAATGGTGTAAAAAAGAGACATTGATGCTATTTCCATTGTTACCCAAACTCCATATTGAAGGTAAGAGATATCGTGTTTTTTGGAATAGAAATACATTATTATTCGACTAATGATTACAACAAGTACTCCTGTCAGAATAATCAGGCTCGAATAAACGAAGAACATGAAGTTAGAGACCTTATACCAGTTCTCAGAACTGAAAGGTTTGTATATGTTTATAAAGACTAAGGCGAAAAGGGCAGTCAAACTAACCAGTCTGACAATGTTCCCTCTATTGTTTATGTACTTTGGAACATTCATAACACTACAAAATTAAATTAATTTTCGCCACAAATCAGAATTTTTTACCCCCAATAACTCTATTTCACCCCTTTTCTACTCAGCATACACCATATTTTTTGAAATACAGAGTTATCTAGATTCTTTTGTCTCAAAATAGATTAAGCCATGAAAACAGTTTACATCCCATTTAACGAAAGATTCGGAGCAGAAGAGATCTGTGCCGAAATGAAGATGTGCTCCAGACCTGAATTCTTGGAGCAATCCGACGACCAAATTCCAGAAAATTCATCATTTGAATACAAAATGGTAATACCAGACAATGCAAAATATGGAATTGATGGTAAGTTGACATCCTATATTTTCCTATTTCACGGATTGAACGAAAGGAGTTGGCAAAAATATGACTCGTGGGCAGAGAGACTGGCTAAAGATACAGCGAGGGCTGTTATAATGTTTCCAATCGCTTTTCATATGAATAGATCGCCTAAAGAGTGGAACAATCCAAGGGCGATGCAGTGCTTGGTAAATAGTTATTTAACAAAGGGAAAGAATTTAGTACGACTCTCATTTTTAAATTTTGCTCTGAGTTATAGGATCAAAGCAGATCCATATAGATTTTATCTTTCGGGTAAAGAGACTATTAATAATGTTTGCCAGTTAATTGACCAAATCAAATCGGGAGAACATTCATATATTTCGGCAGAGGCAGAATTTGATATTTTCGCATACTCCATTGGTGCATTACTCTCTCAAGTAATGTTACAAGCCGACCCATTCAACTATTTCTCAACTTCGCGGCTATTTATGTTTTGTGGAGGTTCGATCTTTAGCAAAATGAATGGCGAGTCAAAGATGATAATGGACAAAGAGTCTTTCGATCTTTTAAAGGAGTACTATCTCAACCATTTTGTAGTAAAACTCGAACAAAAGGGGAAAGTTGGAAGGTTGGAGCAGTCATTTATCTCATTAATAGACGAGAGATTTTATAAAGAGAAGAGAGAGAGCTTTTATGAATCTAATTATCCTAGAATCAAAGTTATCTCCCTACTAAAAGATATAGTTATTCCTACTCACGGAATTAAAAGTGCATTGGGAAAAAGCAGTAATTCTCAATTAGAGGAGATGGACTTTCCATATAAATACTCCCACGAAATGCCATTTCCAGAATTACCGGATAATGAACTCTCGCGGGAGTATTGTTTCAGAAAAGTCTTTGCAAGTGCAGCTGACTTTTTAGTCTAATCTTAGTTTATAGTAATGATTGTGGATCAAGATTGTTTTTCTCAATATCCAAAAAGTATTTCACTGTTCCAACTTTCAATTCATCGGTAGATGCATCGTCGCAAACGATGATTCCTTTTGGATGCATTTGAAGTACGCTAACAGTCCACATGTGGTTTACAGCACCTTCAACGGCATGGTAAAGAGCTCTAGATTTATGGTGACCATTTACAAGAATCATAACTTCCTGAGCATCCATGATTGTACCAACGCCAACTGTAAGAGCAGTCTTAGGTACCTGTTTAATGTCATTCTCGAAGAATCTTGAGTTTGCAATAATTGTGTCAGTTGTAAGAGATTTAATTCTAGTTCTCGAAGTTAATGATGAACCTGGCTCGTTGAAGGCAATATGACCATCTGGACCAATTCCACCCATAAATAGGTGAATTCCACCATACTCTTTCATCTTCTTTTCGTAGTTGAGACACTCTTGCTCCAAGTCTTCGGCATTTCCATCTGGAATATTTACATTCTGCGGTTGGATGTCGATATGCTTAAAAAAGTTATTCCACATAAAAGAGTGATAGGTTTGAGGATGCTCCTTTGGTAGACCTATATACTCGTCCATGTTAAATGTCACAACATGTTTAAAAGAGACGATGTTTTCTCTATAAAGTCTTATAAGCTCTTTATAAGTTCCATACGGAGTAGATCCAGTAGGGAGTCCGAGAACAAACGGTCTGTCTTCTGTCGGAGCAAATTCTTTAATTCTTTTGACAATATAGGCAGCCGCCCACTGGGAGATCTTTTCGTAGGAATTTTGAATTATAAGTCTCATATCTTTGTTTTTAATTACTTAACCTTAACCTTTAACAGCTCTTGTGCATTAGCTTTCGCGGCAGCTGTAAGTTCCGCTCCACTTAACATTCTTGCGATTTCGAGTACTCTCTCATCGTCTTTTATCTCTTTTATTCTTGTTACAGTTGCACCCTTTGTGTCGATCTCTTTGTAAACAAGAAGATGTGTCTGTCCTTTACTTGCAATTTGAGGCAAGTGAGTAATTGCAAACACTTGCATATTGTTGGACAATTCGTCAATCAAATTCCCCATTTTGTCAGCAATACTTCCAGAGACGCCAGTGTCAATTTCATCAAAAATCATCGAAGGCATTCCAGTATTTTTTGCCATTAATGCTTTTAAACATAGCATTATACGCGATAGCTCTCCTCCAGAGGCAACCCTGGAAAGATCTCTAGGTGGCACATTTTTGTTGGCCGAAAATTGGCAAGAAATAATATTTTTTCCAAAAATATTGTACGAGTCGCTATCTGTAATGTCTACAATAAATTGAGCATAAGGCATTTCTAATTCTTTAACTGAATTTGAAATCTCTTCAGCAAACTCCTTGGAACTTATTTTTCGACGATCAGATAATTCGATTGCTAACGACTCTCTCATTGTCTCAGCAAGAGTAATCTCTGCTGACAGTTGTTCTAATTGTTCAGAAAAGGAGTCGTTTTGTGCTACAGCCTTTTCTAACTCTGCTTTTATATCAATAAGGGCATCTATTGTATCTACCTTATGTCTTTGCATCAGGTCGTAAATAGATGACAACCTCTCTTCGATTATCTGGATTCTTTCGGGAGAGACATCTATGCTCTCCGACATTGTCGAAAGCTCTAGTTCAATATCTTTAAGCTCTAGCCTGCACTCTTCTATCCTTGAAGAGATATGTTCGCATTTTGAATACTTGCCAGTAATTTTATTCAAAGTGTTAACTGACTCTTTAAGGTTGTGAACTATTGAAATTCCAGCAGGATTAAATAGTTCGGTCACTCCAAAAAGTGAAGATTTGATCTCTTCGGCATTGGATAATAACGAAAATTCATCTTCAAGAGCTTTAAACTCTTCAGTATCGAGTTTCGCCTCAATCAACTTATCTAGCATAAACTTATTATACTCATTCTCTTTTGCCGATTTTTCTGATTGAGATTTAAGTTCTTTATATTGAGACCTTAGATCTTGACATAATTCGTGTTTTTCTCGATAAGATTCAAGAAGCTCTTTATTCTTGCAAAATGAATCTAAGACTGTCATTTGAAAATTGCTGTCTCCCAACAAAAGATGTTGATGCTGGGCATGAATGTCTACTATCTTTCCCGATAACTCCTTAAGCAGTTGTACAGTAACCGGCATATCATTGATGAAAGATCTCGATTTTCCATTAGACGAGACAATCCTTCTAATAATTAGGGTAGTGTGGTCGTCAATTCCTTCAGATGATAAAATTGCTGAAGTCTGACTATCGCTTTCAATTAAAAACTCTGCCTCTACAACGCAGTTTTTGGCAGAATCTTTTAGTGCGGCTGCATCGGCTTTTCCTCCTAAGAGGAGAGAGACAGCCCCCATTAAAACTGATTTACCTGCTCCAGTCTCTCCTGTAATTATGACAAGTCCATTCGGAAATTCAATTTCCAAATTTTCAATCAAGGCATAATTTGTTATGGAAAGTCTCTTAAGCATTTGTGAAATCTTAGGATTTAAAAGAAATTAGTTTCGGTAAGATCAGCAATGTCTGAGGCAACTTCACTTTTTGGTTTTAGTCCGAAAGGGTGCTTTTTCCCTTCGGAAGTAATGAATGTTACCTTATTTGTGTCGTGAGAAAAACCTGCGCCTTTATCGCGTAAAGAATTTAGCACGATAGCATCAAAGTTTTTCTTTTTGATTTTTTCTTGAGCATTAGCCTCTTCATTGTCTGTCTCTAGAGCGAAGCCAATGTGGATTGTATCTTTATGTTTTCGTTTTCCTAGCTCTTGAGCAATGTCAACACCAGGTTTCAGAGACAATACAAGATTATCTCCATTGCGTTTAATTTTGCGATTTGAGATAGAATCTGGAGTAAAGTCTGCTACTGCTGCCGAAAAAATTGCGACATCCGTACCATTTTCGTACTCCTTACTTGTCTGCTCATACATCTCTTGAGCGCTCTCTACATTAATGACCCTAATAAATGGATTGTCGATTTTTTTCGACACAGGTCCACAGATCACAGTAACGATAGCTCCTCTGTAGGCAAACTCTTCGGCCAAAGAGATCCCCATTTTCCCGCTAGAGTGGTTTGAGATAAACCTAACGGGATCTATCGCCTCTCTTGTTGGGCCTGCAGTAATCAACACCCTCTTACCTTTCATGGCAGATTGAGAATGTAAAATTCTCCTGATGTGTTTTACTATTACCTCTGGCTCCTCCATTCGCCCTTTTCCCTCCAAACCGCTAGCTAATTCTCCAGAAGCTGGTTCAATGATAGAGACACCGTTGGTTTCCAAGATCCTTAGATTATTTCTAGTAGCAGGATGCATAAACATGTCCAAATCCATTGCTGGCGCTATCGCAACTGGACATCTAGCAGAGAGGTATGTTGTAAGAAGAAGATTGTCTGCTGTACCTGTAGCCATTTTTGCCATTGTATTAGCAGAAGCTGGAGCAATTAAATAGAGATCAGACCAGAGACCGAGGCTAACATGACTGTTCCAGTCTCCGTTCTCTGGATTATAGAAATCTACAAGTATTGGATTTTTGGACAAAGTAGCTATTGTCAGGGGGGTAATAAACTGCTTAGCCATCTCGGTCATTATTACCTTGACTTCGGCTCCCTCCTTGACTAATAAACGAATCAAGTAGGCAGCCTTGTAAGCAGCAATGCTACCAGTTATTCCTAACAATATATGTTTGCCTTTAAGCATCAACCTTCGATCTTTCTATGATAGATCTTACTCTCTTCGAATTCACTGATAGCCAATAAAGATGGCTTAGGTAATTTTTCGTAATAACGAGAAATCTCAATTTGTTCTCTGTTCTCGAATGTCTCTTCTAAAGTATCGGCGTAGTTAGAGAATTCTTCTAACTTTTGGTTTAACTCTTGTTTCAATTCGGCAGAAATCTGATTCGCTCTTTTTGAGATAATAACAATTGACTCATAAACATTGCCAGTTGGTTCTGCTAATTTGTTTAGGTCTCTTGTTATAGTGTTGTTAGGGACGTTTTTCTTGATTTCCATATCTATTTTTTATTTGTTACTTCTTGTGCTTTTTTGAACATAGAATCTACCTCTTTACGGTATTGAGATTCTGGGAATTCGCTTATAAAATTGTAATATTCATCGATTAATGTCAGATATCTCTCTTTCTGTTTAGAAGGGATACTGTTTTGAGCAAACTGATAGTTTGCAGCAACGATGTAATACATTATATCTTCGCGGTATGAGTTGTCTGGATTATCCTTTAAAGCATTCTTTAAAGCGTAAACAGCAGCTTTGTAATCTTCAATTTTAAAGTATAGTTTGGCTGCTTCGTAACTCTTTCTGTCTAAGCGTTCTTGTAGATCTTTCATCATATCTTTACACTTTTCGATATGGACAGATTTTGGATGCTCATAGACAAATTCATTAATAACAGATAGAGCTTTGTAGGTAGGTACTTGATCTAATTCAAATCGGTAAGTTGATTTGTATAGACAGTCTATTCTGAGAAACTTAGCCTCTTCGGTAAAAGGACTTCTTGGAAAAACTTGTATAAATTGATCGAAATTAGCCTCGGCAGTAACGAGATCTCCAAGCTTATAGTTGCTAAGACCAAGATAATACTGGACAGTATCCTCTTGGAGCGTTCCCTTTACGCCAACAAGAATTGACTCAAAAAGCTCAACAGATCTAGTGTATTTCTTTGCATTGAAATACATGAATGCTCCTTGGTATTTTTCCTGAACATCCGGGCTGTTTATAAGCTTTTCGTAAGTAGTCGTGCAGGATGCCAGTAGAAGCCCTGCCAGCAATGTTATTGCCGAAATTTTCAATTTCATCATTTATCTGTTTTCAGTTAGAAATCTTTCTAAGTCCATGGCAGCCATACAACCAGAGCCAGCTGCTGTAATTGCTTGTCTGTAATGAGGATCTTGCACATCACCTGCGGCAAATACTCCAGGTACATTAGTTTTACTGCTTTTCCCTTCGGTTAATATATAACCCTCTTCATTTGTTTTAACCCACTGGCTAAACAGTTCTGAATTAGGGTGGTGTCCAATTGCGAGGAAAAATCCATGAATATCAATCCTCTTTTCGCTACCATCTTTATGTACTAGAAGAGCTCCTGTTACACCTGCTGTTGCATCGCCAAGAATCTCTTTAGTATTGTACTGCCATAAAATTTCAATATTTGGAGTATTTTTAACTCTCTCCTGCATTGCTTTAGAAGCCCTCAACTCGTCTCTTCTTACTATCATATAGACCTTATTACATAGTCCCGATAAATAAGAAGCCTCTTCGCATGCAGTATCGCCACCGCCTACTACTGCAACATCCTTGCCGCGATAGAAAAATCCATCACAAGTTGCGCAAGCAGAAACACCCATTCCTCTGAATGTCTCTTCACTTTCCAGTCCTAAATATTTTGCTGTAGCTCCAGTTGAGATAATCACTGCTTCTGCAGTAATCTCTTTTTCGTCATCTATAGTAATTTTAAATGGACGAGAAGAGAGGTCAGCTTTCGTAACGATTCCAAATCTAACATCTGTGCCAAATCTTTCAGCCTGAGCTTTTAGATCATTCATCATCTCTTGGCCAGTAATTCCTTTAGGGTATCCTGGGAAATTTTCTATCTCTGTTGTTGTAGTTAATTGACCGCCAGGCTGTATGCCTTCATATAAAACAGGTGAGAGGTTAGCTCTTGACGCATAGATTGCAGCAGTATATCCCGCAGGACCGCTGCCAATTATAAGACATTTTATATTTTCTGTACTCATATTTATTTCATTGAATTAATTAATCCGCAAATTTACATATTTTTTTCGAACAAACATCTCAAGACGAAGTTCCCATACTAGTAATGCCGACATTGCCCAACGAGACAATAACATCCAAACTACCATTGCACCTACAGATGAGAGTAGGAGTACGTCTTCTAAGTTGCTGTGTGATATGCCAATGTGGTGATTTAGTAGGTCAGCATCCTCTTTACTGATTTTCCCCGACTCTGTCTCTTCCATCATTATCGCAGCTCCGTAAGCTAGTCCAAGAATATTTGCAACAATCCATAAGAACGAAGTTTTTGCTGGCAATCCAAAAATTAATAACAGAGGGCGGAGGAATTTAGAAATCCACCTGATGACTCCAAACTCCGAAAGTAATCTTTGTAGGATAGACAATGAGAAGATCAGGACTACCATCTTTAATACAACATTCAATGTTGACCAAAACCATGTGGTAACCATTTGCATTAAGTCAGCTTGTTCAACGTGTGCATTAGAAGCACTTTGCATAACACTCCCTGGCATTATAAGATTTAAGACAAAACCAAGAACTAATGCCGATAATGTTCTAATTATTACAATTCTAGTTGCTGAAGATCCTGTTTTTTTCTGAACTGCTGTCTCTGTTATCATATTGTGGGCGCATAGCACCATAACTGATAGTATTGTGATAGACCTAGCATCTAAGTCAAGTGTGACCATAACAGCTATTGCTGAATAAACATTTACGAAATATCCTGTTACGAATGATAAAGCAGCCTCTCCGGGAAGTCCGACAAAATTAAAAACTGGGCTGATTAGTTCCGAGAACCAAGGTAGAATATTGAAATATCTTAAAAAAAGAATCAGAATTGAGATACCTACTGTAATTTTAATAAGCCAAAAACAGGTTTTAACTGTTTTTGGCATTACTTCTCTTACTGATTCTATGATTCTTTGCTTTGCAGTTTTTTCCATGTTAAGAATTAAAACGCAAAGATATCTTTTTTTAGAATCTTAGTAGTTATTTTTCTTAGGTTCGAAATAAGATTTCGGATGGTTACAAGCTGGGCAGTTCTCCAAAGCTTTTTTTCCTTTGTGAACATAGCCACAGTTGCGGCATTGCCATTCAATATCCTCCTCTCTCTCGAATACCTTTTCGGCAATAACTCTCTCTAGAAGAGTTCTATATCTTGCCTCATGTTCTGCCTCAACCTTTGCAATCATTTTGAAAGCAGTAGCAACTTGAGGGAACCCCTCTTCTTGAGCAATTTTTGCAAATTCAGGGTATAACAAACTCCACTCTTCGTTCTCTCCCTCTGCTGCAGCAAGTAAATTTTCTGCAGTGGTTCCAATTTTTCCGGCAGGATATGAAGCTTGAATCTCCAACATTCCACCTTCGAGGAATTTAAAGAATCTTTTTGCATGTTCAAGCTCTTGGTCAGCTGTCTCAGAAAAAACAGCTGCTATTTGCTCGAATCCCTCTTTTTTTGCTACACTTGCAAAGAATGTATAGCGGCTTCTTGCTTGTGATTCTCCTGCAAAAGCCTTAAGCAGATTCTGTTCTGTCATTGTGCCTTTAATACTTTTTTCCATACTGATATATTTTTGGATTAGTGATTGTTCGTAGAAAACGACATAAACAAAGATAATAATATTTATTATTTTTGTAGAAAATGCAATAGCCATGAAAACAAATAAATTGTCAGAATTACGATTCAGACTCAAAGAGAGAGGTCTTTACGGATTCATTATTCCTTCGAACGATCCCCATTTTGGCGAATATATTCAAGATTACTATAAGTGCAGAGAGTGGATATCGGGATTTACAGGATCTGCAGGAACTGTAGTCGTTACACTAAACCAGGCTGCCCTATGGACAGATTCTCGATATTTTATTCAAGCAGAGATGCAACTAGCTGGAAGTGGAATTGAATTAAAAAAGATTGGTGTTGCAGGGGAGCCAACAATTGCAGATTGGTTAAAGGATCAATATGTTCTTGGGTACAAAATTGGTATCGATTCTGCTCTTTTTTCCGTCTCTGATGTTGAATCACTAAAGAACCAACTCTCTCCGTTTTCTCTTGAAATGAGTGATGATCTCTTTGTTGATGTATGGCAAGATAGACCTAGTCTAAAGTTTTGTGACCTTTTCGGTCTTGATCTCTCTTATTGTGGTGTCTCTACAACCGATAAACTAAGACAAATCTCTAAAAATAACAACTTTACAAAAAAGAGTGCATTAATTACCACGGTTTGTGATGATATTGCGTGGTTATGCAATCTTCGAGGCTCTGATATTGAGTATAATCCATTACCAATGTGCAAAGCAATTGTCACCTCGTCAAAAATTCATCTTTTTTGCAATCTGTCGGGATTGAGCCAACAATTGATCAGCGAGTTGAATGAAAATAAAATTGAAATTTATAATTATGTAGATTTTGAGAATAAGTCAAAGGAGATTTGTGCTGGAAAGGATGTGTTAATTAACCCAGATAGGACAGCTTACTCCGTCTATTCAATCATCGAACCGATTGCTTTGAGTATAAAGTTCGACACTCAAAGAGGGGGCATTATTGGAAAACAAAAAGCGGTCAAAAATGAAGTAGAGTTAGAGGGATTCAGAAAGGCGTGTGAAATTGATGGTGTTGCATGGGTGAAATTTTTGAAAAAGATTGAGGAAAATGTTGAGAATGGAGTAATAATGGCTGAGCATGAGCTAGCAGATGAGATTCAGAAAATTAGGGCTGAATCTGAGTTTTACAGAGGAGAGAGTTTTTCGCCAATTGTAGCTTTTGGTGCTTCTGGTGCAGCTCCTCACTACTCTCTCTCTAAGGAGAATCCAATTATTTTGCGTGAGGGCTCATTGCTTTTAGACACAGGTGGTCAATATTTATATGGGACAACTGATACAACTAGAACTCTATTTTTAGGAGAACCTACTGAAGAGTTTAAAGCAGACTATACTGCTGTGCTGAAGGGGATGATAGCTCTCTCTTGTGCGGTTTTTAAAAAGGGGACAAGAGGTGCTTCTCTTGATTTCTTGGCTAGAGGGGAGGTTTATAAAGCTGGCAGATCTTATTTGCATGGGACTGGACACGGGATTGGACATTTCTTGTGTGTTCATGAAGGTCCTCAGAGTATAAGAATGGAAGAGAATCCGGTAGTATTAGAAGTTGGTATGGTTCAATCAAATGAACCAGCAATTTATGTGCCCGGTAAATATGGGATTCGTATTGAAAACATGATTGCATGTGTTGAATCATTCAAATCTGACCAAGGTGAATTTCTCGAGTTTGAGACGTTAACACTTGTGCCAATAGATTTAAGACTTGCAGACTTAAGCAAACTTTGCAAGAGTGAGATACAATGGCTAAAAGCCTATCATAGTAGGGTATATGACAGGCTTTCGGTATATCTTGATGATTCAGAAAAGAGATGGTTGTTATCTAAAACTTCCAGTCTCGATTGAGTAATCTGGTCGATATGTAATTTTTCTTGTTGACTGATTTATAAAGCCACTCTCTGGAGTTGGCTTTTTAAATTTAAGATCAGATTGTAGCATTGATCCTTCAATCTCCTCAAGGTAATCTTCGAAATTCTTTCCATAATCGTTTAGAGCTTTTAAAAAGAATGCCCCAAGGTCATAACCTTGAAAAGAGTATGCGTTAGGTTCTGATTTAAAAAGAGCTCTGTATTCTGAGACAAAGTTTTTAACATTTGTCGATGAATAGTCGATATGATAAGGAAGAGATAATGTCAAATTCATATCGTGGTAATACGACAAGTCTACCGACTCAAAGTTTCTCCACTTTGAGGTTCCATATAATTTAATTCGATACCCAGCTCTAGTCGATAATAAGTTTAAATTGCGTAGAACGTCAAAAACAAAAGCCTCTGAATTTGATGTGATTATGACTTCGTTTAGCTTCTCTTTAGAAAGTTTTGAAGCAATAATATCGTATACTGACCTTCCTTTCAAAACAGCGTATGAGTATGAATTGTATTTCAATCCCTCCTCATCTAGAGATCTTTTTGTAATACCTGTGATATCTTGATCATTAGTAGATTGTTCGTGGAGTAGAACAATATTATTAATTCTTGAAAGGGAAGAGACTAAATGCTTTTGTTGTGTCATTAATGGAACAGTTGCCTGGATGAGATTGGCAGATGTAGTGACCAAATTTTCCGCCTTTGGATCCATTGGAGAGATAACCTTAATGCCATTATCTGCGGCATAACTCAGGATTGATTTAATCTCAAGGGAGTAAACTGGTCCAAATAGCATAGTGCAACCTTTTAGTTTTCCACTTTGCCAAATTAGCTCTGGCTTAGGATACTCTTCTGAATCAATAACAACAACATCGAGATTCATCCCATCTGTTTTTGCCTCATTCAGGGCTATCAAGAATCCTTGATAGTATTCCATAAAATTGTTATAGTCTTTCTGCTCTTTACTGCCTCCAAGTGGTAATACTACTCCGATTTTGTAACTGTCACTCTTTACTCTCTCTTTTTTAGCAGGAACAAATGGAACGGTTAGGACTTGTTTCTCTTCGTCTTTTGCTACAGGAATATCTTTAATTTCCTTCGTTTCTGGTTTCAGATCTACTTTCTTAGTATCCTCTTTTTTAATATCTACAGGAATTTTTAGTACCTGCCTTGTTTTAAGTTCCTTTTCTTTTAAGTTGTTGAATTTCATTAATTCAGCAACACTTATTTTGTAGTCTGTAGCGATAGATTCAATAGTTTCATACCATTGAACAGTATGCAGTTTATGTGTTTGCTCTGGTTCATTTCCTACCTTAATTAGGATTGTCTCTCCAGCTTTTAACCCCGCTGCAAGTTCGGGATTCTCTTTTAAAAGAGTTTCGTAATTAATATTATATAACTTACTAATAGCGAACAATGTCTGCTTTTTTTCTACCGTGTGTACGATATACTCTTTCCCCTCTTTAACTATTCTAGTTCCAGAATTAGTCTGTCCGCTTAAATGCGCTACACCCTGAATCATAAGAAGCAGGGTGATAAGCGCTATGTTCTTGATTAAACTCATAGTCTTGCAAGCATGTTGTTGATGTTGGTTTCGATTCTTTCAAAAATATTTTCGTCGTAAACCGCTTTTTCAAATTTTTGACCAGTAATGTTTTCGAATAACTCAATGTATCTTTCTGATATACTGTTTACAATCTCCTCTGTCATCTCTGGAACACTCTGACCTGTTTGTCCGCTAAACCCATTTTCCATCAGCCATTCTCGTACAAACTCTTTTGAAAGTTGTCTCTGAGGTTCGCCTTTTGCAAAAAGCTCTTCATAAGTGTTGGCATAAAAATATCTCGATGAATCTGGAGTGTGGATTTCGTCTATCAGGTAGATCTCATCACCTTTTTTGCCGAATTCATATTTTGTGTCCACCAAAATAAGGCCTCTTTCTGCAGCAATCTCTGAGCCTCTTCTGAATAGAGCCATTGTGTACTCCTCTACTTTTGCATAATCCTCTGCACTAACAAGCCCTTTTGCAATAATCTCCTCTTTTGAGATATCTTGATCGTGCTCTCCAATTTCTGCTTTTGTTGTTGGAGTGATAATTGGTTGAGGAAATGCTTGATGCTCTCTCATTCCTTCAGGAATCTTAACACCGCAAATCTCTCTTGCGCCAGCCTTATAGGCTCTCCATGAACTACCAGTCAAGTACGCTCTTACAATCATCTCAACTGGAAGTGGGTCACATTTGTGTCCAACTGTTACCATTGGATCGGGAGATGCGATTTTCCAGTTAGGAACTATGTCCGATGTCATGTCTAAAAACTTAGCGGCAATTTGATTTAAAACTTGCCCTTTGTAAGGAATACCTTTTGGTAGTACTACGTCAAAAGCAGAGATTCTGTCAGTAGCGATCATTACCAGATATTTGTCTGCGATGGTGTAGACATCTCTGACTTTTCCTACATACTTGGTTGTTTGCTTCGAAAAATTGTACTCTGTTCTTGTAATTGCCGACATTGTCTTAAAGTGTTTTAGTTGTTTATAGTGTTTGATAAAAATCTAAGAGTTTACTACAGAAATTAGACCAAGAGAGTCTTTCATTTTCTCGTTGTATATTCTTAACAAAATCTTCACTTGGTTCTTGACCAAAGAATTTTTCTATTGCATCTTTAACTAGTTTGGCGTCAGGTTCAGGAACCACAATCCCTGTGCCAGGTGTTTCGATTGCCTCTTTCAGTCCTCCGACATCGGTAGTTATCATTGGAAGTTCAAAATGGTACGAAATTGCGCTTATTCCACTTTGGGTAGCTGATCTATATGGTAAAACGCAGACATCAGCAGCTGAGAAAAAGAGAGGAACCTCTTCGTCCGAAATATATCTTGTAAAAAGTTTTACGTTATCTCTATTTTTAAGTATATCAATTTTTTCCTGATATTCTGTAAAACTGCCATATGGCTCTCCGGCTATAATTAAGTTATATTCTCCTTCAAGCATCCCGAACGCCTCAATCAGAATGTCGAGTCCCTTATACTCTCTTATTAACCCAAAGAAAAGGATATTTTTATATCTGTGATCTATATTTAAGATTTTACACGCCTCTTGCTTTCCTATTTTTGCTCCGAAGTGGTTATAAACAGGGTGCGGAGTCATTAGATATTTGGCATTGGGCTTTAGTTTCAAAAGATCGTCTCTTACCGCTTCAGATAAGACGATGAAGCCATCATTCGAATTAAGATAGTACTTTGTAAATGGGGTGTCAAAAAACCTTCTTTCATGTGGGATCACATTATCTAAAACAGAGATTCTTTTTGTAGTGGGAAGCATATGTCTTGCAACATATCCTTGAGAAGGAGCAAAATATGACATCCAATATCTCATTAAAAGAATGTCTGGTTCCCATTTGCGAATGATACTAGACGTCTTAATATAAGAAAGAGGATTTGCTGTGTCCAGAATCCTCTCGCTCTCTATTTTAATAGCCGAATCTCCCTCCCCGACGTATTGCGTCTTGCCGGGGAATAGGATATCGGGATATTGTCTTTTGAAATTAAAAGCCTTTACATCATGCTCCTTGCTCAGTTCATTGAATACATTTGCATTGAACTGCGCAATTCCTCCTCTATAGGGGTAAAAGCAAGATAAAAGTGCTATTTTCAAGATATTGTACTATTTATTATTTTTAGTTTTAATGTATTCGTCATTCAAACCAGCCACAACCTCTTTTGTGATGTTGAATGTAGAGTCAGCAGTAATAACAGTGTTGGTTGTGCCAGAAGTAGTAATGATTAGTGCAAACTTCTTCTCTTGGTTGTATTTAGCTAAATACTTATTAAGAGCATCCATTACTTTCCTAACTAATACTCCTTCTTCTTCTGCCATCTCCATCTGTTTTTGTTGAGACAGACCTTGTAACTCTTGTTCTCTGCTAGCAAGTTGTTGTTGAAGGCCTTCTGCTTGAGCTCTAGTAATAAGACCTTTCTGAACTTTTTCTTTAAAATCGTTTACGTCTCTTTCAAATGCTCTTCCCTTTTTGCTAAGATCATCTTGAATAGTTTGAGCCTTATTTTCTAATTCTGACTTTAAATCATTAAACATGTCGTACTGTTTCATCAGTGAGTCGATCTGAATATAAACAATGCTTCCAGAAGGTGCAGCTGACACTTCTGATGTTGTTGATTGAGATTGTTTTGAACGAGAAGAAAAATGTAGAACAAATAATGCTATAACTGCAACTGTGAGTACAACATTGAATATTAATGAGACGTTTTTCATTTGATATTGATATTTATTTTTACAAATATAATTAATAATTTCTTAACTGCCTTAAGTATGCTTGGATTGTGTTCTCTAATCCATAATAAAGAGCATCGCAAATTAAAGCATGTCCAATTGAAACCTCTTTTAAATTTATAATATTTTTTTGAAAGTAATTGAGGTTGTCAAGATTAAGATCGTGTCCAGCATTAATCTCTAGGCCTAATTTGTTTGCCTCCTCTGCTGCCTTAACGTAATCTTCGATTGCCATCTCTTTATTTATATAGAAATTTCGAGCATAAGACTCAGTATAAAGCTCTATTCTGTCGCAACCAGTATCGGCAGCATGCTTAACCATTTCTATCTTTGGATCTACAAAAATTGAGGTTCTGATTCCCTCCGACTTGAAAAGAGCACAAATCTCTTTTAAGAATGATTTGTTATTAATGGTATCCCACCCGCTATCAGACGTCAGAGCATGTTCTGCATCTGGAACTAAAGTCACTTGATGAGGTTTAATCTCTAATACTAGTTTTACAAATTTGTCAACAGGATTTCCTTCAATGTTGAATTCTGTAGTTAGAACAGGTTTTAAGTTATACACATCGCTGTACCTGATATGTCTCTCATCTGGTCTAGGGTGAACGGTTATCCCTTCTGCTCCGAATCTTTCGCAGTCTAGTGCTGCTTTCAATACATCAGGGAGATTACCTCCTCTTGAGTTACGGAGTGTGGCTATTTTATTTATATTTACGCTTAATTTTGTCATAATAGATGCAAATTTATGTATTTTTGGGAATTATTAAAGTTAATTTATGAGAATCGCCCTATTTGCTAGAGAAGTTGAGTATAAGTGGAGAGAGAGGTTGTGTGATGTAATTAAGTCCTTTGTTGAGAGAGGGGCAGAGCTTGTATATTATAAGGATTTCTACTATAAAATGGTAGAGAAATACAGACTTAATATTCCAGAAGGAGAGCTATTTTCGGGTAGCGAAGATTTGGGGGAAAAGATCGATATTTTTCTATGTTTGGGTGGAGATGGAACATTTTTGGAATCACTAACATTAATCAGAGACAGGGAGATTCCTGTTGCTGGAATCAATTTTGGAAGACTTGGGTTCTTAACAAGTGCCGATTCTATTCCAGGCACTGAGTGGATTGATGTTCTAACATCTGGAAATTTCTACATTGAGAAGAGAGCTGTTTTGGAAGTCTCTACTGCTAATCCAATACCTGGAATTTACCCATTTGCCTTAAATGAGGTCTCAATTCAGAGAATTGACCCGTCAATGTTGTCTGTTGATGTTTCGGTAGATGGTCTCAAACTTCCTACTTATTGGTCGGATGGTATAGTTCTTGCTACACCTACAGGATCAACAGCCTATTCACTTAGTATTGGCGGCCCAATTGTGATGCCATCGTCTAAAGCAGTGATCATAGCTCCAATTGCTCCGCATAACTTAAATGTTAGACCACTGGTTGTTCCAGAAGAGGCTGTAATGAAGATCACATTTAACTCCAGGAAGGGTGGGGCGTTGCTTTGTGTAGATAACAGATCAGTGCAAATTGAGAACAATACAGAATTTGTGATAAAAAAAGCTAACTTTGATTTAAATTATATTTCACTAAAGCCAAGCGGGTTTTTTGACGCCATCAAGGAGAAACTTCTGTGGGGGGCCGATAAGAGAAACAGCTTTTAAATTTATAAACAGATATGAAGAATAAGATTCCGAATCATGTTACTATTATAATGGATGGAAATGGCAGATGGGCCAAACAGCGGGGATTAGAGAGAATTGAGGGACATAAAGCCGGTGTTGAAGCTGTAAGAGCCTCTTGTGAATTTGCAGTGGAGAAAGGGGTGAATTTTCTTAGTCTGTTTGCTTTTTCAGAGGAGAATTGGAATCGCCCTCATGCTGAGGTTTTTGCTTTGATGGGTTTAATGATAGAAGCAATAATCAATGAGACTCCTACCTTTATGAAAAATAACATAAAGTTTAGAGTTATAGGTGATATTTCTAAGTTGCCCGATAACTTAAAAACCAAAATTTATGGAGCAGAGGAGTTAACTTCTAAAAATTCGGGACTCACTCTTATCATTTTTTTAAGTTATAGTGGTAAATGGGATATTTTACAAGCGAATCAAAAAGTAGCTCAATTTGTATTGAATAATCCTAATACAAACACCGACGAACAGACATTAAATGATCTGTTCGAAAGTTATTTAAGTACAAATGGTGTTCCAGATCCTGATCTTTTAATCCGCACTAGTGGTGAGCAACGAATAAGCAATTTCATGCTCTGGCAGGCGGCATATACCGAACTCTATTTCACTGAAATTCTTTGGCCCGATTTTCGCAAAACTAACTTTCAGCAAGCGCTGGATGAATTTGCGCAGAGAGAGAGGCGCTTTGGAAAAACCGGGGAACAGGTAAATATTCTTTAAGTAGTTAAGCCGTTAAAACAAATAAAAGCTTATATTTGCAAACTTACAGTCAGAATGTGCAGATGAAGTCATTAAAAATTTTTCTATTAATAGTTATCCTTGCGCCCATCGGTCTAAGGGCTCAGAACACAGGATCCAGCAAATCAATTTCAGTTGATTACAACGAACCGAAAAAATATGTCATTGGAGGCGTAAGGCTTTCGGGCGTAAAGTACAACAACAAAGAAGATATTATTGCTCAGACAGGTCTCAATGTCGGTGACTCTATCACAATTCCTGGCGATGAGGTCTCTTCTATTGTAAAAAGGCTGTGGATGGCCAGATTATTTTCTGAGGTATCTTTAGAGATTGACTCTGTTTCGGCAGATAAGGTTTTTCTAAATTTATATCTTCAGGAGAGATCGAGAGTTGTAAAATGGGATTTCAATGGAATAAAAAAATCTGAAAAATCGGATCTTCAAGAGAGATTAAAACTTAGAAGAGGAAGCGAACTTTCCGACTTTTTGGTTAAATCATCTACCGAAATTATCAGAAAGTACTATGTTGAAAAGGGATTTCTTAAGACAGAGGTTGAAGTTCTTCAAGTTAAGGATACTAATTTTGTTAATGCAGTCAACGTTACATTCAATGTAAAGAGAGGTCCTAAGGTAAAAATCCAAAAGATTAGATTCGAAGGTAACGACAATATCAGTTCATTCAAACTTGCAAAAGCAATGAAGAAGACAAAAGATATGAATCTTTTGAACTTTTTCTCTAGCAAGAAATTTAACGAAAAGGAGTACGACAACGATAAAAAATCGCTGATTCAAAAATATAGTGAAAGAGGTTATCGCGATGCGAAAATTTTGAAAGATTCAATCTACTACATCTCTGATTCAAGAATGGGTATAACATTCAAGATAGAGGAGGGTAGAAAATATTACTTTAGAAATATCACTTGGACTGGAAACTCTATATATAGTTCTGAATACTTGAATAGAATTTTAAGAATTCAAAAGGGGGATGTATATGATGTTGTTTCAATGGAAAAGAGATTGTACGATGCTGAGGATGGAAACGTATCTAAGTTATATCGCGACCAAGGATATCTTTTCTTCAATGTTATGCCAGTAGAGGTTAATATCGATGGCGACTCTGTAGATGTAGAGATGCGCATGGTCGAAGGAAAACCAGCAACTTTTAATCGAATTGTAATTAATGGAAATAATATTACTAACGAAAAAATTGTTAGAAGAGAGCTGTTTACTAGACCAGGCTATCTTTTTAGTCAAACTTCGTTAGAGAGATCTTTAAGAGAGATATCTTCGATGGGACACTTTGACCCAGAGAAAATCATGTCTCCAGGCGGTTATAACATTGTTCCTAATCAAATAAACAATACAGTTGATATTACCTATAATGTAGAGGAAAAACCAAACAGCCAGTTAGAAGTAGCTGGAGGATGGGGTGGTAATACATTCGTAGGTACACTCGGTGTTAGTTTTAATAACTTCTCAATTGGAAGAATCTTGGATAGAAAAGCATGGAGACCTGTTCCTTTAGGTGATGGTCAGCAGCTTGCTCTTCGTTTCCAAACCAATGGCTCTTATTACACAGCTCTTTCAGCTAGTTTCACCGAACCATGGCTATTTGGAACAAAACCAACATCTTTGAGCCTATCTGCTTACTATACAAGACAAACAAATGCATACTATTTCTTCCAAACAGCTGATCAAAGCATGGAGGTATTTGGTTTGTCGGCAGGAATTGGTACAAGACTTAAATGGCCTGATAACTGGTTTGTATTATATAACGAAATCAGTGCACAATCTTATCGCTTGAAAAATTGGCAGTATTACTTCCTATTCTCTAATGGTTATTCAAATAACATCAGTTGGAAAATCAGACTTCAAAGAAACTCTACCGACCAACCTGTCTATCCAAGAAAAGGATCTGACTTCCAATTAGGTCTTCAGTTAACTCCTCCATATTCGCTATTCAGATCTAAAGACACAGATTATTCTAAAATGTCTGATGCTGATAAATATCGTTGGATAGAGTATCATAAATGGACATTCAAAGGAACTCTATATACTCCTATTGTTGGTGACTTAGTGTTGATGTCTAGATCATTCTTTGGGTATTTAGGATATTACAATAGAGATCTTGGTTACTCTCCATTCGAAGGCTTCGTGTTAGGTGGTGACGGTATGTCTGGTTACAATACTTATGGAACGGAGACAATTGGATTACGTGGTTACCCAAATGCATCATTAACTCCTAGAAATAAAAATGCATATGCAGGTAATGTTTACGATAAATTTACTCTTGAGTTACGTTATCCTGTAATACTACAACCTCAATCTACTATCTATGCTTTAGTGTTCTTAGAGGGAGGTAATGCTTGGTCGGATATCAGAGATTTCAATCCTTTCTCAATAAAGAGATCTGCAGGAGTAGGTGTCAGAGTCCTTTTACCAATTGTTGGTATGCTTGGTATTGACTGGGGTTATGGATTCGATCCTGTTGAGGGAAAATCTAAAGGAGGAAGTAACTTCCACTTTGTAATAGGTCAGCAATTCTAAAAAATATTATATGAAAAAGTTTATTTCGGCAGCAATATTAATGTTTGCATCGTTTATAGGAATGAACGGACAAACAGTTGGATATGTGAATACAGATAAGATTCTGGATAGAATTCCCGAATATGTAAGTGCCAAAAGTATTCTTGAAAACCAAAAATCTCAACTAGATGCTAAGCTTGAGGCTGAGTATAAGAAGATTGAACTAATGTATAAAAGTTATCAATCTCAAAGAGCCTCGATGTCTGAAGTTCAAAGGGTGGCTAGAGAAAATGATATCATTAGAAGGGAAAAAGAGGTGAAGGAACTTCAAGCAAGTTATTTTGGTCAAGATGGCCAAATGGCTAAGAGATCGAAGGAGTTAATTGATCCTATTAAAAATAGAGTTCAAAAAGCTATCAACGACGTGGCTGATGAGTCAAGAATTGCAATTGTTTTTGATCTTGCTGTTGTGCAAGGAGTGATTTATAACAATCCAAATGCAGACCTTACTTCGAAAGTGATAAGAAAGCTTGGAATTAAATAGAAACCAAATAATTAAAAAACCATATGAAACTTTTTTCAAAATTACTGGCAGTAGTATTCATCTTTTCGACTGCATCTGCTTTTGCTCAAGGCAATAAATTTGGGCATATTAATATTCAGGAGCTAATCAATCTTATGCCTGAGCGCGATAGTGCAGTTGTGAAACTTGAAAAATATTCTCAAGAACTTCAAGAGACTTTAACTGCTTTCCAAACAGAATATCAAACAAAGGTTACAACTTACCAACAAAAACAAGCTACTTGGACTGCTGCAACTCTTGAAGCAAAACAGAAAGAGATTGTTGACCTAGAGGCAAGAATCAACTCTTATCAACAAAATGCTCAAGCTGAATATCAACAAATGTATCAACTACTATTTGCTCCAGTATATAAGAAAGCTAACGATACATTAGAGAAAATTGGGAAAGCACAATCATTTACTTACATATTTGATACTTCAGGTGGAACTATTCCATTTATTGGAGCAGAAAGTGTAAATGTTCTTCCTTTAGCAAAAACAGAACTTAAGATACCTGCAGACAAAAAAGTAATGGTGCCAAAATCAGCTCAACAAGAGCAACCAGCTCAAGCGCCAGCTAAACCTGCAGCAAAATAATTATTGTAACCCCAAAATTATTTTGTTAAATTTACAGTCACTTCATAATGAGGTGACTTTTTTTATTTTCCATATGAGTTTATTGAATCAAAAGAATGGCGTTATTGGAGTTTTTGACTCTGGAGTAGGTGGTTTGTCTGTTTTGAAGGAGCTTCATAAATCTCTTTTTAATGAGGATTTTATATATGTATCAGATAATGCTCATTGCCCATACGGACCAAAATCTATTGAAGAGGTTCAATCCAGAGCGTTTAAGATTACAGACTTTCTTTTAAGCAAAGGTGCCAAAATAATAGTAGTAGCTTGCAATACTGCTACTGCAGCTGCTATCGATGAGCTACGTCAAAATTTTAATAATGTAATTTTTGTAGGAATGGAACCAGCCGTAAAACCAGCTGCGTTACACTCTAAAAGTGGCGTAATTGGGGTTTTGGCAACTAAGGGAACTTTTAAAGGTCGTTTATATCACAGGACACTTGAGCGTTTTGCATCTGATATTGAAGTTGTAGAACAGGTGGGAGAGGGTTTGGTTGAGATCGTAGAAGATGGAAAATTTGACGAAATGGCGACGTATGACCTTTTAAATAAATATATTACTCCAATGATTGATAAAGGGGCTGATCATATTGTCTTAGGATGTACTCACTATCCATTTCTCAAGGAGCAAATTCAAGAGGTTGTTGGGCAAAATATTGTTGTAGTAGATCCTGCTCCTTCGGTAGCTTTAAGAGTAAAGTCTGTCTTAGAAGAGAGAGGATTGCTATCGATATCTAAAGAAAATAGGTTGAATTGTTCAACTGAGTATATATCTACAGGTGATACTTCAAATCTAAAGAGAATGGCTTCTTTAATCGATCCATATTTTAAGGAGTCTTGCATAAAGTCTATTCAAATTTAAACTAAACTAAACTAATAAACTATGACAACCGAAACACTTTTTTATCTAGCTCCTATTGCATCAGTTGTCGCTCTTGTGTTTGCTTACATCTTCTTTAAACAGATGATGAAGGAGAGCGAAGGTACAGATACAATGAAGGAGATTGCGTCGCACGTTCGCAAAGGAGCGATGGCCTATCTTAAGCAACAATACAAAGTAGTATTAATTGTATTTATTTTTCTTAGTATCTTTTTTGCGGTTCTTGCGTATGGATTTGGAGTTCAGAACCCATGGGTGCCATTTGCTTTTTTAAGTGGCGGTTTTTTCTCTGGACTTGCTGGATTTATTGGTATGAAAACTGCAACTTACGCCTCTGCTAGAACTGCAAATGCAGCAAGAAGATCGTTAAATAGCGGTCTAAAGTTAGCGTTTCGCTCAGGTGCTGTTATGGGACTTGTTGTTGTTGGCTTAGGATTACTAGATATATCACTATGGTATTTGTTATTGAATCATTTTGTGGAGGCGACTGGAGCTCAAAAGTTGGTAGTTATCACGACAACAATGTTGACATTTGGAATGGGTGCATCAACACAAGCTCTATTTGCTAGAGTAGGTGGAGGAATCTATACAAAGGCGGCAGATGTTGGAGCAGACTTAGTCGGAAAAGTGGAAGCAGGCATCCCTGAAGACGATCCTAGAAATCCTGCCACTATTGCAGATAATGTTGGAGATAATGTTGGAGATGTAGCAGGCATGGGTGCTGACTTGTATGAATCATATTGTGGATCAATATTAGCAACTGCGGCTCTCGGGGCGTCTGCATTTTATATCAATCCAGATATGCAACTTAAAGCTGTATTTGCCCCAATGATAATTGCTGCAGTTGGAATAATACTTTCAATTATAGGTATATATGTTGTTAGGACAAAAGAGGGTGCTGGTATGAAACAATTACTAGGTTCTCTTGGGAAAGGGGTAAATCTAAGTTCTGCTTTAATAGCTATTTCTACTTTTGGAATTTTCTATTATTTGCAAATTGAAAATTGGATGGGAATATCCTTTTCTGTAGTAACAGGTCTTGTTGCAGGTATAGTTATTGGACAATCAACTGAATATTATACGTCTCACTCCTATAAACCTACTCAAAAAATTGCAGATAGCTCTCAGACAGGTCCTGCAACAGTAATTATTTCTGGAATTGGGTTGGGCATGATTTCAACAGCTATTCCGGTTATTACAATTGCAATCGCAATTATACTTTCATTTTTATGTGCTACTGGATTCGATACTGCAAATATGCTCTCTGCGCATAATTTAAGTTTAGGACTTTATGGAATTGGTATTGCAGCAGTCGGAATGCTTTCAACTCTTGGAATAACCTTAGCAACTGATGCATACGGTCCAATCGCTGATAATGCAGGAGGAAATGCAGAGATGAGTCATTTGGAGCCAGAGGTTAGAAAAAGAACAGATGTTCTTGATGCCCTTGGTAACACAACAGCTGCAACTGGAAAGGGTTTTGCAATTGGATCTGCAGCTTTAACTGCTCTAGCTCTTTTGGCCTCGTATATTGAGGAGATAAAAATTGGATTACAACATATTGGTCAAAACACAATTGATGTCGCAGGCAGAGTTGTAAATGTTGCAGAGGCTACTATTCCAGATTTTATGGAATATTATCAGATTAATTTAATGAATCCTAAAGTTTTAGCTGGAGTATTTATTGGGTCAATGATGTCATTCCTGTTTTGTGGCTTGACTATGAATGCTGTAGGTAGAGCTGCTCAAAAGATGGTTGAAGAGGTTAGAAGACAATTTAAGGAGTTTCCTGGTATTTTAACAGGAAAAGACAAACCTGATTATGCTCGTTGTGTTGAGATTTCAACTAAAGGAGCTCAGCAAGAGATGTTGTTCCCATCTATACTCGCGATTATAGTTCCAGTATTAACAGGAATTGTTTTTGGAGTATCAGGAGTTATGGGCCTTCTAGCGGGAGGTTTAGGTGCAGGATTTGTTCTTGCAGTATTTATGGCGAATGCTGGAGGGGCATGGGATAATGCTAAAAAATATGTTGAAGAGGGACATTATGGAGGTAAAGGATCTCCATCTCATAAAGCAACTGTTGTTGGCGATACAGTTGGTGATCCTTTTAAAGACACATCTGGACCATCATTAAATATTCTGATTAAACTTATGAGTATGGTGGCCATTGTAATGGCTGGTCTTACGGTCGCATTTAGTATTTTATAATATATAAAAATAGAGGTTGTCAATTTTGACAACCTCTTCTTTTTAATAGCCTTATTTATTATAAGTTATTTAAGAGTTTCAGTTAAGAAAGGAACAATCTCCTCTTCATTCAATTTTCTCTTTAGAATAATACCATTTTGGTCAACGAATACATTTTGAGGAATGTATCTAACATTGTACATCTTAGCAGCTTCACTATCCCAATATTTAAGATCAGAAACTTGTGCCCAAGTTAACTTATCATCTTGAATAGCTTTTTTCCATCCTTCAGCCTCTTTGTCTAAAGATACTCCGATAATTCCGAAACCTTTCTTATTGAAATCTTTGTAAATCTTAACAAGAGTTGGGTTAAATCTACGGCATGGACCACACCAACCTGCCCAGAAATCAATCATTGTCACTTTGTTTTGAGAGTAAACAGATGATAGAGAAACTGGTTTTCCGTCAGGATCGTTTAGAGTAAAATCAGGTGCTTTCATACCTGGTTGAAGTTTTTTAACAACTTCGATAGCCTCTTCTAAAAGCTTGATATTTCTATTTTCTGCGAATTCTGGAAGGGCTTTAAATGCAGCAAGATTTTTTTCAGCAACTTCGATTGTAAAATCTTCTACTTTGTTTACCATTTGGTTTAAAGTGTAGAAAGATGTTGGATTTTGTGCAAAAAATGCTGAATCAATAGCTTTGTTTTCAAGTTCAGATTTTTCAAAGATAGCAGCTATCTCCTCTTTTCTTTGTGGAGTAGTAGTCTCTTTATAGTACTCTTTAGAAAGTGAATCAAGACCATATTTAGTAGTAATGTCCTCGTGTTGTTTTCTTAAAGCAGTTACAAGGTCATTAGTAACACCTCCAGTAACAACAGCATTTGCCATATCGTTAGCAGCTGCAGTGATTGTAATCTCAGAGTTGTCCAAAAATAGGTTAATTCTTCCGTTGATTCCTTCTATTGTAATTGAATAGCTCTCAGGTGTCTTAACCTTTCCTTTGAATTCAAATTTTCCATCAACAAGATCAGCAGTGTCTTGGATTGTTTCAAGTCTCGAAAAGTTTGTCAAGTAAACTTTTCCTGTTTTCACGCTGTCTCCAGTAATGGTTCCAGTAATGGTGTAGCCATCATGTTTAGGCGCCGAACACGCGAAGAAACCTAGTATCGCCGCGATAAAAAGTAGTTTTTTCATTTGTATTGTGTTTGTGATTAGTTGTTGTGAACGCAATTTAACTTTTTATTCTTCATCTTCCAAATACCATTTTTTGTACATCATGTAGCCCTGCGCGTTTTTATGAGCAGACTCACCTATTTGGTCAGAAGCATCTTTAACTTTTTTAGCAGGGATGCCAGCATATACACCAGGCTCCAAAATGGCATTACTTAGAACAACTGCTCCTGCTGCAATGATTGTATTGTCTGGAACAACTGCATTATCCATTATAATTGCACCCATTCCAATCAGCACATTACTTCCAATTTTTGCGCCATGTACGATTGCATTGTGGCCTATTGAAACATCGTTACCTATCTCTACTACCGATTTTTTATGCAAAGTATGCAAAACTGCTCCATCTTGTACATTGACTCTATCTCCAATAATGATTGGATTAACGTCTCCTCTCAATACTGCACTATACCAAATACTGCAGTCGTCTCCAATAGTTACATCGCCTATAATTGCAGCATTTTCAGCTAAGAAGCATCTCTCTCCGATTTTTGGTTCAATTGAATTTAGTTTTCTTAAAATAGCCATATTTTTTGATTTTTAACTTGCGAATATACAAATAGAATACCGAATTGTTCATAATTGAAATTTTACTATTGATTTAGGTTTGTTTATTTAGAAAATTTAGGATTAAATGATACAAATCATTAGGAGATTGACTTTATTTTCTTATAATATTGTATGAAAAAAGTTTTTTTTAATAATAAATTAACATTTAATCGAAAAATTATATTTAGGTGAAATATATTACTTACTTTTGTCTAATAATTCAACGACAAAAAAGCTAAAGCTTAACAAAACTAAATCGTATGCAACACAAAGTTATTGACACACAAGAAGTTGTGATAAGGTTTACAGGGGATTCAGGAGATGGAATGCAGTTAACAGGAACTCTGTTTGCTGATGCCTCTGCCCTGTACGGCAATGAAATCTCTACTTTCCCAGATTTCCCGGCGGAAATCAGAGCACCTCAAGGAACTGTTTCTGGTGTTTCTGGATTCCAAGTTCATATTGGAAGTGGTGAAATCAGAACTCCTGGTGATTTTTGCGATGTTCTTGTAGCAATGAACCCAGCTGCTTTAAAAGCAAATGCAAAATGGGCAAAACCAACAGCGAGTATTATTTTAGACTCTGATACGTTCGATGAAAAAGGTCTGACAAAGGCTGGTTTTAAGACAGATGATCCAATCACTGAACTTAAAATAGAAGATAGAAATATTATTTTTGCTCCTATTACTTCTCTGACAAAAGAGAGTTTGAAAGATAGTGGTCTTGATCCGAAGTCAATTATAAGATCTAAAAATATGTTTACTCTAGGTATGTGTTACTTTATGTTCAACAGACCAATGGAGTATACAGAGCAATATCTAGAGAAAAAGTTTCGTAAAAAACCTCAATTGATTGATGCCAATAAAAAGGTACTTCATGATGGTTATAATTATGCTGGAAACATTCATGCTATAGCTAACACTTATACTGTACAGCCTGCTAAATGTGAGAAAGGCATTTATAGAAATATAAATGGAAATCAAGCAACAGCTTGGGGTTTACTTGCAGCTGCTGAAAAATCGGGAAGACCTCTTTTCTGTGGCTCTTATCCTATCACTCCAGCTACATCTATTTTAGAGGAACTTGCTTTAAGAAAAGATTTAAATGCTAAAACTCTTCAGTGTGAAGATGAGATAGCAGGTATCTGTACTGCAATTGGAGCTGCTTATGCTGGTAATTTTGCAGTTACAACTACTTCTGGGCCTGGTCTTTCCCTAAAATCAGAGGCCCTTGGTCTGGCAATGATTACCGAACTTCCTCTTGTAATTGTTGATGTTCAAAGAAGTGGTCCTTCAACAGGTATTCCTACAAAAACTGAGCAAACCGACCTAAATCAAGCACTATATGGTAGAAATGGAGAATGTCCTATTGCTGTGATTGCAGCTCACTCTCCTTCTCATTGCTTTGATGCAGCGTTCTATGCAGGTAAGTATGCTATGGAGCATATGATGCCAGTAATGCTTCTAACAGAGGGTTTCTTAGGAAACGGTTCTGAACCTTGGAGAATTCCTAGTATGAAAGATTATCCATCTGTAACACCTCCGGTAATTACAGAGGCAGAGACTCCATATTGGCCTTATAAGCGCGATGAGCAGAGACTTGCTAGAAGATGGGCTTTCCCTGGAACGCCTGGCTTAGAGCATAGAATTGGTGGTCTTGAAAAAGACAACAATGGTAATGTCTCGTCTGATCCTATCGTTCATGAAAGAATGGTGAAAGAGAGAGCTGATAAAGTAGCAAAACTTGCTGAATTTATTCCTGAACAACAAGTTATTGGAGAGGATAGTGGAGATGTGTTGATTATTGGATGGGGAGGAACTTTCGGTCACCTTTATACTGCTGTAAAACAACTTCAATCTGAAGGTAAGAAGGTTAGTCTAGCTCACTTTGACTATATATTCCCATTACCTAAAAATACAGCAGACGTTTTCTCTAAGTTTAAAAAGTTGATCGTTTGTGAGTTAAATAGTGGTCAGTTTGCTGACTATTTAAGAGCAAGACATCAGCAGTTTAACTACTTACAGTGCAATAAAGTACAAGGTCAGCCATTTATCGTTAAGGAGATTGTTGACGCAGTTAACGCAATTCTATAATATCACCAGAAAAAATTACAGAAATGAAATATACTCCACAAGATTTTAAAAGTAATCAAGAGGTAAAATGGTGCCCAGGATGCGGTGACCACGCAATACTAGCCTCTGTACAAAGAGCAATGCCAGAAATTTGCGAAGCTCTGAATTACACAAAGGAGAGATTTGTCTTTGTTTCAGGAATCGGATGTTCTTCAAGATTCCCTTATTATATGAATACTTATGGATTTCATGGTATTCATGGTCGTGCTGCAGCAATTGCTACAGGAGTTAAAGTAGCTAACCCTACTTTGACTGTATGGCAAATCACTGGAGATGGTGATGCTCTTGCAATCGGAGGTAATCACTTTATCCATGCAATAAGAAGAAATATTGATATCAATATAATTCTCTTCAATAATCAAATTTATGGTCTAACAAAAGGTCAATACTCTCCAACTTCAAAATTGGGTATTATGACTAAGACCTCTCCTTATGGAACAGTTGAGCATCCATTCAATCCTGGTGCTTTAGTACTTGGTTCAAGAGGAACATTCTTTGCAAGAAGTTTAGATGTAGAGCTAAAACTTACCCAAGATATTATGGTTGCATCTGCTAAACATGATGGTACAGCTGTAACTGAAATGTTGGTTAACTGCGTGATATTTAATGATAAAACTCACTCAACTATCTCTGAAAAAGAGAGCAGAGAAGATAGAGTTATTGTATTGAAGCACGGTGAGCCAATGATCTTTGGTAAGAACAGAGATAAAGGTTTGATGCTTGATGGAATGAAACTTAAAGTTGTTAAGATTGGCGAAGATGGTATAACTGAGAAAGATCTTTTAATTCATGATGCTGAAGAGGAGAATCCAGGACTACACTCTATGCTAATAGATATGAAATATCCAGAATTTCCTGTGGCGTTAGGAGTTATCCGCGCTGTCAAAGATAAAACTTATGACGACAATGTACGTGACCAAGTTATTGATGTTCGTGAACATGCACAAATTAAAAATATGGACGAACTTCTAAGAAGTGGTGCAACTTGGGAAGTAAAATAGACTTGTTTAATCAAAAACATATTTAAAACTTAATAAATTAACAATTAATACTATTATGAAAGTAGCAGAAATTATGGCCTCTCTAGAGAAAAAATATGGCCATGAAAAAGAGTACTTACAAGCAGTTCACGAAGTTTTAGAATCAATTGAAGAGGTGTACAACCAACACCCTGAATTTGAAAAAGCAAAGATTATCGAAAGACTAGTTGAGCCAGATCGTATCTTTACTTTCCGCGTTACATGGCAAGATGATAAAGGTGAAGTGAAAACTAACCTTGGCTACCGTGTACAATTCAGCAATGCAATCGGTCCATACAAAGGTGGTTTCCGTTTCCATCCTTCTGTTACCCCTTCAATTCTTAAATTTTTAGGATTTGAACAAACATTTAAAAATGCTCTTACAACTCTTCCTATGGGTGGAGGTAAAGGTGGTTCAGATTTCGATCCAAAAGGGAAATCAGATGCTGAAATCATGCGTTTCTGCCAAGCTTTCATAACTGAGCTTTGGAGAAATATTGGTCCTGATACTGATGTTCCTGCAGGTGATATCGGAGTAGGTGGACGTGAAATCGGTTACATGTACGGCTGGTACAAAAAACTTGCTCGCGAAAACACAGGAGTACTTACCGGAAAAGGTAGCACTTGGGGAGGTTCATTGATCCGTCCAGAGGCTACAGGTTTCGGTGGAGTTTACTTCGTACAACATATGCTTAAGACTAGAGGAATGGACATCAAAGGTATGACTGTTTCTGTATCTGGTTTTGGTAATGTTGCTTGGGGTGCTGCTTTAAAAGCTACTGAACTAGGGGCTAAAGTTATTGCTCTTTCTGGTCCAGATGGTCTTATAGTTGACGAAAGTGGTATGACTGCTGAAAAGATCAACTACATGTTGGAATTACGCGCTACAAACAACGACGTTGTTGCTCCATATGCTACTAAATTCCCTGAATCAAAATTCTATCCTGGTAAAAAATCTTGGGAAGTTAAGGTTGACGTAGCTCTTCCTTGCGCATTCCAAAACGAACTTAATGGCGAAGATGCTAAGAAACTAATTGCAAATGGTGTTAAATGTGTTGGTGAGATATCTAACATGGGTTGTACTCCTGAAGCGATCAATGAATTCATTAATGCTAAAGTTCTTTACGCTCCAGGTAAAGCTGTTAACGCAGGTGGTGTAGCTGTTTCTGGTCTAGAAATGACTCAAAATGCTATGCATATTAGCTGGACTTCAGAAGAGGTTGATAACAAGCTTAAACAAATTATGGAATCTATCCATATTGCTTGTGTTAAATATGGTACACAAAAAGATGGTTATATCAATTATGTAAAAGGTGCTAACATTGCAGGCTTCATGAAAGTGGCTCAAGCTACTTTAGAGCAAGGTCTTTGCTAGTTATTTACTCGATATAAAAATCGACGAATGCAATAGAGCGAGTATATTTTATACTTGCTCTATTATTTTATAATCAGAGGAATAGCCGAATGAATAATAAATTAAATTTGTTTAGACGAGATTAACTGGAAAGCGATTAATTCAATCTAACCCAATATTTTATTTATTAACCAAATTCAATTTTATGAAAAAATTCAGGCTATTTTTAACATGCTTGGCACTTGTCTTTTCTGGAGTCATGTCGGCTCAGAATATTCAAGTTGCAGGTATTGTGAAGGATGCGGCGACAGGTGAGCCTATACCTTACGCATCTGTTCAAGTAAAAGGTACTCGTACTGGTGTAAACACTGCTGAGAATGGTACATTTTCATTATCAGCTCCAGCAAACGGAACCCTAGTAATCAGTTTTATAGGTTATAAAACTCAAGAAGTTTTAATTCAAAACAGATCATCTATCAATGTTGATTTAGCATCAGAAGCAGTTGCTCTTGACAATGTTATTGTTGTTGCTTATGGTACAGCTAAAAAGGAATCATTTACAGGTTCTGCAGAGGTAGTAAAAAGTGATGCTATTATAAAAAGAAGTACATCTACCATAACAAAAGCAATTGAAGGAACTGTTGCTGGAGTACAGACAACAGCTGGTGGTGGTCAACCAGGATCAGGTGTTTCGATAAGAATTCGTGGTAATGGTTCTATAAAAGCATCAAATGAACCTTTGTATGTTGTTGATGGTGTTCCATATGATGGACAAATCTCTGCATTGAACCCAAATGATATTGAGAATATGTCGATCCTTAAAGATGCTTCAGCATCTACTCTTTATGGAGCTAGAGGTTCAAATGGAGTTGTGATAATAAACACAAAAAGAGGTAAAGACGGAAAGAAATATGTGACTTTTAAAGCTGAATTTGGTGTATCTAGTAGAGCCTTATTGAACTATGAAACTGTAAGTTCTAAGGAGTATATGGAGACAGCAAGAGCACTTTATGGAGCAAACTTTATGTCTAGACTTGGTGGAGAAAGCTATAACCCTTATGACATACAAAGTACTCAACTTTTTGATGCTGATGGTAAAATAGTATCAAATGCAAAATTACGTTGGGATGATAATTGGATTAAAGAAGCTCAAAATAAAGCTCCATATAAACAAGATTATCAATTAGGTATTTCTGGTGGCGACGAAAAAACTCAGTATCTTTTTTCTTTTGGATATTATAAAGAGAATGGGCTAATTATGAATACCGATTTTGATCGTTTTTCTGCTAAAGTAACAGTCGATTCTAAATTTGCATCTTGGGCAAAAGCTGGAATGTCAATGAATGCATCAACAACTAAGCAAAATTCCACATTCGATAATGGTTCATATTATACAAATGTTTGGTACTCAGCGCTTGCGCTGTCGCCTATCTATCCTGTTTATAAAAAAGATTCTAATGGGAATACTATGTATGATGCAAGTGGCGACAAAATATTTGACTATGGCGATACAAGACCAATGGCAAATAATTCTAACGCTATTGGCGATTTAACTTATAATAAATATCTTGGTAAAACTGATAATTTAAGTGGAAGAACATTTATCGAATTTAAAACAGATAAAGATATTCCAATTGTTAAAGACTTATCACTTTCAGTTAATTTAGGATTTGATTATTTGTCAAAAAACTACTCAGAATACAGTAATCCACTTTATGGTCAATACGTCTCCCAAGGTGGAAACATTGAAAAGTATTCATATAGAAATCTCACATACACTTTTAACCAATTGTTGACTTACGATAAAACGTATAATCAACATCATGTCAATCTATTATTAGGTCATGAATTTTACAAGATGAATAATTATGATATGTTTGCCTCAAAAAAGGGTTTTGCATTCTTTGGATTGTATGAATTAAGCGCAGCATCAACTGTTTCATCTATGCCTACTTCAAAAATCGTAGATAATAGGGTAGAGTCATATTTATCAAGATTAAATTATGACTACGCAGATAAATACTACTTCTCAGCTAGCTATAGAACTGATGGTTCTTCTCGTTTTTACAAAGACAGTAGATGGGGTAACTTCTGGTCATTAGGTGCTTCATGGAAAATATCCAAAGAAAAATTTATGCAATCATTGACTTGGATTGATAATTTAACATACAAAATAAGTTATGGATATCAAGGTAATGATAATATCGGAACTTATTATGGATGGCAGGCTTTATATGATTTAGAGTACGCAAATGCTGAATTTGGAGGAGTATTTCCAACTAGTGTTGAGAATAAAAATCTAAAATGGGAAAAAAATACTAACTTAAATACTGGTATTGAAGCATCTTTATTTGGACATAGATTAAAATTAACAGTTGAGTATTATATTAAGAATACAGGTGATTTAATTATGTCTAGACCGATGGCTGTCTCTACTGGTTTTGCATCATACCTTGATAATGTAGGTAGCATGGAAAATAAAGGTATTGATATTACTTTAGGTGGTACCCCTGTACAAAATAAGAACTTTAAGTGGGATATAACTTTCATTGGCAGTCATGTTAAAAATAAAGTGACAAAACTAAATGATGGATTACAAAATCTAGACCCTACGAATGTTTACATTACTAAAGTAGGTTATCCTTTAAATTCATTTTATCTTGTAATGAATGGAGGAGCTGATCCTCAAACAGGAGCTCAGAGATACAAATATATTGATGCAAATGGAGTTGAACAACTAACTACTAGCTACAATACGGCTAATGCAAAAAGAACAGATGCAAACATCCAAGGAAGTAGAATGCCAGACTTTGAAGGTAGTTTAACTAATTCATTTGAATTATATAATTTTGATTTGTCATGTCTGTTAACTTACTCTATTGGTGGTAAGGTATATGATTCAAATTACTTTGGATTAATGGAAACAAGAAATGCTGGTGCTAATTACCACATGGATCTTTATAATATGAGATGGAAGCAACCAGGTGATATAACAGATGTTCCTAAACTTTCCGAGAATACAAAGTATCACACTGATTTTTATTTAACTGATGCATCTTATCTTTCAATCAAGAATATTTCTTTAGGTTATAATTTTGATAGTAGGTTTGTTAAAAAACTTGGTCTTGAATCATTAAGATTGACTATGAATGCAAATAACCTCTATCTATTCTCTCATAGAAAAGGAATGGACCCTCAGTATAATTTTAATGGAACTGTTGACTATTCTTATACACCAGTTCGCACAATATCATTCGGAATTGATCTTAAATTTTAATCCAATACGAAAATTATTATGAAAAAATATTTATTGTATACAATGTTAGTTTCATTGACTCTTTTAGCATCTTGCTCAAAGGAGTTAGAAACTACACCAACTGATAAAACTACTTCAGATGTGGTCTTTTCTACTGGAAGTGGTGCTTATGCGGCAATTAATGGTATTTATCGTTATATGTATATGACTGGTTATACCCCATCATGGGGTGCGGAAAATTTTGGTTATTCTTCAATATTGCATTGCTATGACATGGTAGGAGAAGATATGGCTAAAAGAGATCCAGGTTCACAATGGTTCTTTTATGATCATCTATTTTGGGTTAGAGGTGAAATTACTAGTACTAGTGATAGACCTATTGGATGGTGGACATTCTTTTACAAAATAATTATGTCTTCTAATAATATTATTGCGTATGTGCCTAATGCTGTGGCAAGTGAGCAACTTAAGAATAATGTTATTGGGCAGGCGCTTGCTCTTAGAGCTTTTGCGTACTATAATCTAGTAAATATCTATCAATTAACATATGATGGAAACTTAAATGCTAAGGGAGTTCCTATTTATACAGAGCCATCCGATAAGAATACTATTGGAAAGGGAAGAGGAACTGTAAAACAAGTTTATGATCAGATTAACACAGATTTAGATTTAGCTATTGAGAAACTAAAAAATGCAGAAGCACAAAAAAATAAATCTAACATAGATCTTTATACTGCTTATGGTCTAAAAGCTAGAGTAGCATTAATGATGAGAGATTGGACAACTGCTAAAACTATGGCCCAAAAGGCATTAGAAAAACCAGGACTAGCAATGATGTCAACAACTGAGTTGACTGGCGGTTTTAACTCTATTAATAATGAGTGGTTGTGGGGAGCACAAGTGTTGGATGCGCAAGCAACAGGAGTATCTTCATTTATGAGCCATATGGATGCCGCTGAAGGTGGAGGATACGCTAAAAACTCTGGTGTTCTTGTTTCAAGATGGATATATGACCTGATGCCTAATAATGATATCCGTAAACAAAAATGGTTCACTGCTCCTACAATGGACTGGAGAGTCGTTACACAAGCTCAAATGGATGAGATGGGTGTTGGAACACGTCAAGTTTATTTAAAATATTGGGAGTCACAACAAAATGATCTAAATTCTCAAAATCCTTCACAAGGATTCCCATATAGTTCAAACTCATATATGCAACTAAAATTCCGCATGAAAGGACCTGGTAACTGGGCAAATGATTTGATTTATATGAGAGCAGCTGAGATGTATCTTATTATCGCAGAAGCAAGTTGTATGAGAGGTGAGTATGGCGATGCAAGAACTGCATTAAATACTTTAATGGCAAGTAGAGTACCTGGATATGATGCTTCAATTTTCCCTAATGGAAATGTTCAAACAGTTAGATCTTATGTTGATGATGCAACTTATGCTGCCCGTAACCTACTTGATGAAGTATTGATGCAAAGAAGGATAGAGCTTTGGGGTGAAGGTTTCAGATTATTTGACTTAACTAGACAAAAAATTGCTATTGATAGACAATTCCCTGAAACAAACTTCTTAGCTACTCTAGGTGAAGAAAATGGGAAAGCTATTCCTGATTACGGAACATGTGCTGTTAAGCATTCATATGCTGCTGATAAATGGGCTTATGTTATGATGTTACCAATGAAGGAATTTACATCCAATCCTAACTTTACTCCTGATGATCAGAATCCTGCTTGGTAAATTATATTAATTACTAATATAAGGTATAAAGATCAGAGGCTGCCCCGAAAACGGGACAGCCTCTTTTCACATATAAACTCTATAAAATCAAACGGTCACTATTTTTTTGCCCACCATAATTTAGTATTGTAAGCATCACCTCCGATACTTGTAGCAGCAGCTGTTACGTTCTCTTTATTCAAAGTATATTCGTTAGAATCATATTTCAAACGAGGAATAATATCATTACCTGAATCATTAGCAGTTGCGAATACTACGCCATTGTAAGTTACTTGACCAGGTTTAACAAGCGACTTAGGAAGAAGTGTTCTACGATATTCAGCCCAAGCTTCGAATCCTTGAGTAAATAGGTGGATATACTTCTGAGTCATAACGATCTCTTTTTTTCCAGTAGCATCAGCTGCGTCAAATTTACCTAATACAGCGTTTACAAAATTATCAACATTTGTTGCTCCCCACTGAGCTAATGAAGCTCTTAGACCATCTTCGAAATATTGTCTATTCCAGTCATAAGCCTCACTCTTCATGAAACATACAGTTGCATAATCCATAAATACAGACCAGAAGTTAGATTGAATAATTTGTGGATAAGGAGTGCGAGTTAAACTGATAACCTCTGTAGAGTTTGCACTAACAAACGCTCCAGTAGCTGCGTCAGACATTCCATAAGGAACACCCATTTTTCTTCCAACATCATAGTTAGATTCGCCAATATAAATTCTGAATCTAGGGTCTTCGATACCATTAAATGGATTTGTAAAACCTTTGTCTGTATCGTTTATACCTTTAAGAAGGCCAACAAATTGTTTAGTTAAAGTAAAGTCATTTCTCTTAGATACAATGAAACCATTGTATAGAGGAGCTTCATTAGGCGCACCAGCAGTTGTGAATTTAATCATAGCATTATCAGCATTTGATGTCATAACACCTTCTGTTATAATAGCTTTAGCAGCAGCTTGCCAGTCAGCTTTAACATTAGACATACGTATAACTAGTCTAAGTCTTAATGAGTTACCAAATTTAATCCATTTGTCAAGATTGCCATTGAACATAACATCTCCATTAGTCCATCCTTTAGAAGCTGATTTAAGAGCTGTAACAGCTGCTGTAGCATCAGCAAGAAGTTTAGGGAATAATTCGCTTTGTTTGTCGTATTTAGGCATTACGATAGTTGTAGCTTTCCAAGCATCAGTATAAGGAACATCGCCAAATGTTTCAGCTAAAAGTTGAATGGTCCAAATTTGCATAAGTTTTGCAGTTGCTATTTGCACAGCATTGTCGCCATATGCAGACATTTCACCTTTTGTCCCAGCATTAGTGTTTAGGTTAATAATATCTTGGAAGTTTTGAGTAATGAAATATGTATTTCTGAAGAAACCATCGGTAACCTCTTGTCTGAAAAGGTATCTATCTTCTGAAGTGTAGTTTCTTTGGCACCAGTGTTGACAAGCAACATTCGATTGACGTCCAGAACGCCATACGTCGAATAAATAGTAACCAAGTTCTCTTTGAGCATATGTCATTACATATGGTGTAGGTACGCTTGTAGTAGAGTTAGGGCTAGTATTTATATCATTAAATCTTTTGTCGCACCCTGTAGCAACTACTATTACTACTAAGAGAGCAAAAGCAAGTTTTTTTATTGTATTCATAAATCGATTCTCCTATTTATTAAAAGTTAAAGCTTAGGCTGAATCCATAAGATCTTGTTGAAGGAATATATCCTCCTTCAATACCTTGTGCATTTGATCCGGCCATTTGTAGATATTCAGGGTCGAAATGTTTAGAAGCTCTACCCCATATAGCAAGGTTACGACCGTAAGCCGAGATACGTAGCTGTTTAATAGGACCTGTGTATTTTGAAGGGATTGTATAGCCTAGACGAACTTCACGAAGTTTAATAAAGTCTGTGCTGAATACATTCTTCTCATCATTTCTATCATAGTGATATGATCCATAGCTCTCTGCGTCTAGAACCTTTGTGTTAGCAACTGGTGTAGCTGATACGTTACCTGCAGCGTCTGTATAAACGAATTTATTATTAGCCGCATCCCATTTACCATAATAACTAGCTAAAGAAAGCCCATTTTCGCGGATGTCAATACCGTTTTGTAGTGCTGATTCTTCAAAAATACCAGAGTACATACCCCACATATAAGAAGTGTAATACATATTTCCACCTCTTTGCATGTCAATAAGGATACTCATGTCAAATCCTTTATAGTTGAATGTGTTAGTCAAACCAGCAGTGAAGCTAGGAGTTGCATTTCCGATAGGTTTGATTGGACTTGCAGCATAGTAACCTGTTGAAGGGTTGATAAGTTTGTTTCCTTGATCATCATAAACATAACCTGTACCATAAATAACAGGATATGATGATCCAACAAATGCTCCAGATTTAACGCGGAATGGTGCATTTTGAAGATTTAAATATGATAGACCTTCAGCTATACTTTCAACTTTATTATCTAGAGTAGCAATGTTTAATTGAACATCCCAAGTGAAATTTTTAGTCATTACAGGAGAACCATTCAATGTTAGCTCAATACCTTTATTAGACATATGACCAGAGTTGATGTACATACTAGCATATCCTGTAGCACCAGAAACCATTGCAGGAACGATTTGGTCGTAAGTATGTTTTTGATAGTATGATAGGTCAAAACCTAATCTGTTGTTCAAGAAGCGAGCTTCTAAACCAATCTCCCAAGATCTTGTTGATTCTGGTTTTAGGTTTGGATTAGCCATTGTAGTAGGAGCATTGTAACGAGGGTTGCTGCCAAATGCACCACCTGTAGAAGCTGCATAATAAGATTCAAGGTTATAAGGATCAGTATCATTACCTACTTTTGCCCAACCTCCGCGAACTTTCGCATAGTTAATCCACTTGTAAGATTTCATGAAATCAAGTGATGTAAGTAAAGCACTTACGTTAACTGATGGATAGAAATATGATCTATTTGCTTGAGGAAGTGTCGAAGACCAGTCATTTCTTGCTGTCAAGTCGATGAACAAGAATTGATAGAAGTCCATAGTTGCGTTAGCAAATATAGAGTTAATTCTCTTACTTGTTTTTGTGTCGTATGTAGTTGCTTTAGTTTGAGAGTTAGATAGGTTATAAACGTTAGGGTTAACAAGACCTCCTACAGTAATACCACCTGTTCTCCATGATTTTCTATCTGAACTTGCTGCTCCGATTAATCCAGAAACACCAAATTTATCATTGAAAAATCTCTTATTCAGATTAACGAAAGCTTCAGTAGTAATTTCTAATGCTTCACGATTATCAAGATAATATTCAGAAGTAGATTGAGAACCAACAGCAACTCTCTCTTCCATAGTTAGATTAAAATAATCCAAACCAACACGACCTGTAAACTTAATCCAGCTATTTAATGTAATGTTCATACCTGTATTACCATAAATACGATTTCTCTTATCGTTTTGGTAGTTTTTGTATGCAGACCAGTATGGGTTATCTGTGTAAAGCGGAGTTGCATCATCCCAAGATGATCTGTTCCATGTACGTTGAGTACCATCTGGATTTAAATAATCCTTAAGGTCTTTATAGTCTAATTGAGATTGTGACCATTGCCACATTTTTTGCATTGGATTTCTTTCACCATAACCAGTTTCAGGACGACCTGTAGCTTTGTTGTTAATGTAGTTAGCAGTTGCCCAAATATCTAAATATTTGTTCATTTTTGAAGTACCATTAATACTAATAGTATTTCTGCTTAACTTACTGTTTGGTGTAATACCTGTAATTTCTGAATTAGTAAATGACATTCTGAATGTGCTCTCTTCAGTTGCTTTAGATATCTGAACGTTGTTAGTCAAGTTAACGCCAGTTTGGAAATAAGTTTTATAGTCATTTTTTGGATACACCCAAGGTGTTTCATTTAGATAGTTTGCAGTATCCCAACTGTCAAAAGCGTTCCACTTAAGAACCTTAATATTTGGATCATATTTAGGACCCCAGCTCTCGTCAGTTGAATAGTCTACTAATCTGTATGTTTTACCATTAATGCTAGCAGTTAAGAATCCATCAAGAGTACCAGCTCCAGAGTATTGGAAACCACCACCATAAAGTTTTTGAAGTTCTGGCATATAAGCAGCCTCTTCTAAAGTTACTGAAGAGTTAACACTAACACCAAAAGTTTTTTGAGCAGCTTTAGCTTTTTTAGTTGTTACCATAACAACACCATTTGCAGCTCTTGAGCCATAAAGAGCAGTTGCAGAAGCTCCTTTAAGTACTGACATTGATTCGATATCATCTGGGTTAAGGTCGCCAGCAAGGTTACCCATATCATATCCACCACCACCTGTAGCACCGTATGAGAAGTCAGCATTACTGATCGGAATACCGTCAACAACGAAAAGAGGTTGGTTGTTACCAGTCAAAGATGTATTACCTCTGACGTTAATTTTTGCACCACCACCCATTTGTCCTGATGCAGCTGCTACTTGTACACCAGCTACACGACCAGATAAAGCTGAAACAACGTTTTGAGTACGAACTTTTTGAAGTTCATCTCCTTTAACGTCTTGAACAGCATAACCTAAGGCCTTTTTACTTCTTGAGATACCTAGAGCTGTAACAACAACTTCATCAATTGAAATTGCGTTCTCTTCCATAACGATCTCAATGTAAGCTCTACCATTTAGAGCTACTTCTTGTGTTTTGTAGCCAATAGAGCTGGCAATCAAAACTGCATTGTTTGGAACATTGTTTAGGGTAAAAGTACCATTGTCGGCAGTGTTAGTTGCAAGACTAGTTGTGCCTTTTACAATAACGGTAACAAATCCCATCGGCTGTCCGTTTACGTCGATTACTTTACCAGTAACGCGTACTTGAGCCCAAGAACAAACTCCCGATAAAAGGAGTATAAGAGTTAAAGCGTATAGCTTGCTCACTCTTTTAAAATGCTCTCTTACATTCATAAAATAGTTTTTAGTTTTGGTTAAGTTTAGTTCTTCCTAAAAATTCATAGGTTCTACAAATTTAATAAAAAAATCGACGAACAAAATAAAAAGTGAAAAAAATGCAAATAGTCGATTGAAAAACTAAGTAGGTAGAAATATTCGATAATAAAGGTGCTGTAGCTTTACTTTTTACTTTGTATTTATAGAGAAATAATGTGATTTCTCTCGTTTATTTGTAACTTAGTTTGTGATATTGGAATAAAAAATAGATAAAATGCCACATTAACTAGATAAACACTCATAAAATATAGATTTGCAAGTTGTAGAATAAAAAAAATATTATCTTTGTTTTGCGGAATTTCCAAATACGCGATTTGTTATATAGAAATCGAACTACTAAACCTAAATATTAATTATTAACCAAAATTTAATTCAATGAAAAAAAATCTGTTACTACTGCTTACTCTCCTTTTATGGGCCGGAGCAAGCTACGCACAGACAAGAGTGACCGGTAAGGTTACAAGTGCCGAAGACGGAACTCCAGTAATCGTTACTGTTTCTGTGAAAGGTACAACTACCGGTGCTTACACTGATGTTGACGGTAAATATGCTATTGCCGTTCCTAATGGACAAGCCGTTTTGGTTTTCGGAGGTATCGGATACCAAACAATTGAGGTTCCTGTTAATGGTAGATCTGTAATTGATGTACAGATTAAAGCTGATTCTAAAAATCTTGAGGAAGTTGTCTTAACAGCATATGGCCCTCAATCGAAGAAAGCTTTTACAGGAACAGCATCTATCGTTAAAGCGGACGAAATTAAAAACCTAAAAGTTAGTTCAGTATCAAAAGCATTACAGGGATTAGCATCAGGTGTAATGGTTGTTAACACAAATGGTCAACCAGGTGAAAATGCTACAATTCGTATTCGTGGTATTGGTTCACTTTCTGGTTCAAATGACCCTCTTATTGTTGTTGATGGTGTTATCTATAATGGTAACTTAAACTCTATCAACCCTAATGATATTGAATCGTTTACAGTGTTGAAAGACGCAAACTCTACTGCTCTTTATGGTTCAAAAGCTGCTGCTGGTGTGATCGTAATTGCTACTAAAATGGGTCGTCCTGGTAAAACAAAAATCTCAGCATCTGCTTCTTATGGTATTTCTACTAAGGCTGTTAAGGATTATGAGTATTTAAATACAAATCAGTATATGGAGCTTAATTGGGAAAGACTTTACATGGATGATTTGAGAACAGGCCTAGTTAATGATGCTACAGCAAGACTAAATGCATCTACTAAATTGATCCCATCATTGGTTTACAATCCTTATCACGCAGAGGCTCAGCCTGTAGGAACTGATGGAAAGGTTAAATCAAATGCAATTTTACTTTACGAAGAAAATTGGGAGAAAGCTCTTTTCCAAATTGGTAAAAGACAAGAGTACACTATTCAAGCATTAGGTGGAAGTGATAATAGTCGCTTTATGATTTCTGGTGCTTACTTAGACGATGAAGGTCTTGTGAAAATGTCAAAATTTAACCGTTATTCAGTTAGAGGTAAAATTGATGGTGGCGTTTCTAATTGGTTGAAAATGGGTTTAAACATGGGTTTAACTTACAGTAAACAAAACTATCCTACCCAAGGTGGATCTTCAATACGTAACTCTATTTTATTTGTTCGTTCGGTAGCGAATGTTTATCCTGCATATGAAAGAAACAAAGATGGAAGTATGAGATATAACGCAAACGGTGGTCTAATTCCAGATTATGGTAGAAATACCGTTTGGGGAGTTGATCGTCCAGTTTTTGCTGGTTCAAACCCACTTGGAACTTTTATGTATGATGTGATAACTACTGACCGTTTTGCGTCAAATAACTCAGCATTTGCTGAAGCTAAATTTTTGAAAGACTTCACTCTTAAATCAGTATTAGGCGTTGAATATTATTTCTTAGCTGGAAAACAATATTACAATAACTTAATTGGTGATGGTACTGCTTATGGTGGACGTAGCCAAAGAAGTAGAGATACTTATTCTACTATTACTTGGACAAACACTTTAACATATGATAAAACATATGGTGACCATCACGTAAATGTACTTTTGGGAACAGAGTCTTATGACTTCCAATATGATTATCTAGCTGCTGAAAAAAGAGGATTCGATTTTGCAGATCAAGAACTTGATTATGGAGCTAACCTGATTACAGCATCTTCTAACAGAACTGCTTCACGTGACTTTAAGTATTTAGCACGCGCAAATTACGACTATAGCAATCGCTATCACTTGTCAGCATCTTACACATACTCTGGTACATCTAGGTTTTATCAAGATTCGCGTTGGGGTTCTTTCTACTCATTTGGTTTAGGATGGAATATTGCTAATGAGTCATTCATGGCATCAACATCAAATATTATTAATACTTTGAAACTTCGCGCAAGTTATGGTACTACAGGTCAACAAAATCTTGGATATTTCCCTTATATGGCGACATATTCTACAGGTTGGAATATCTTAGGATCATTAGGATCTATTGTTAATACATTAGGTAATAATAATCTTACTTGGGAAAACCAAGCTTCTCTTGACTTAGGTATTGATTTTGGTCTATTTTCAAATAAAATCACTGGTGCAATTACTTATTATAATAGAAAATCTGTTGATTTGTTAATGTCTCGTCCATTACCAATCTCTGCTGGTATTACTTCTTATAACGATAATATTGGTGAGGTTAAAAATAATGGTTTGGAAATTGAAATGAAAGGACTACTTTATCAATCAAAGGATATCACTTGGGATTTAGGAGTTAACTTTACTTATCAAAGAAATAAAGTGACTGCATTACCTGAAGAGCAAAAGAATGGTTTTAATGCAGGAGATTACAAACGCATACAAGTTGGTGAATCAATTTACTCATGGTACCTTTGGGATTTTGCTGGAGTTGATCCTGCAGATGGAAAACCAATGTGGTATAAAGATGTCGTAGATGGACAAGGAGTTGTAACTGGAAGAGAGACTACTAAAACATATTCTTCAGGAACTAGATATTTAGTAGGAGACGCTCTTCCAAAATTTATGGGAGGTATTAGCACTAACTTTAATTGGAAAGGTATATCCCTAAACATCATATCATCATTTGCTGTCGGACATAAAATTGTTGATACAGACAAATCTGGTTTGATGCATTTGTTCAGTAGTGATAGAACAGGTAACCAAGCATCAGTTGATGCATTAAGAAGATGGCAAAAGCCAGGTGATATTACCGATGTTCCTTATCTAGCTGGTGGAACAATGAACTTTAACAGTGCTTCAACACGTTGGCTTGTTAATGGTGACTATTTAAGAATCAGAAGCATTGCTATTGGTTATGATCTTGCAAACTTCAAAACTATCAAGAATTTAGGTATTAGTTCATGTAAAGTTTCTTTGAATGCTGATAATCCATTCACAATTTTTGGACACGAAGGTCTAGACCCTGAGCAAGGTCTTGGTGGTATAACATCTAACACTTCTTCATCGATGAAGGTCCTGACTTTAGGTTTAAATATTGAATTTTAATTAATTATAAAATGTATAAAATGAAAAAATTATTTATATCAATAGTTGGGGTTCTGATTTTTGCAAGTTGCGGAAATGAATGGATCAATAAAGCGGAGCCTCATAGTGGAACAGTTACCCCAAATGTACTTTACGTAAATGAGCAGTCGATAAATAATGCTGTTGTAGGTTCAATTGGACTACTAAGAGACTATTATTATGATAGACACGTAACTGTTGGATTAAGATACTATTACCTAGGTTTTGATTTCATGGGTAATGATATTATATCAAACCCAGGTCAATGGTGGACATATGAATCTTGGTGGAGAGAATCAATCACAGCTGCTACTGGGTATCAAACTGGCTACCATTGGGCTATGTTCTATAAAATTATCAATGACGTAAATACAAAAATAGCAGGAATTGAAGGTTCTTCTGTTTCTCAAGATATTAAAAATAAATATATTGCTGAACTTAGAGCAATTAGAGGACTATCTTATTTTTGTCTAGCAAGAGAATATCAATTTTCATACGCTAACGTAGCTGATGTTAATACAACTCCATGCGTTCCTCTTTACACAGAACCAACAACTGCTCAAACAAAAGGTAATGATAGAGCATCTGTAAAAGCTGTTTATGATCAAATTTTAAGTGATTTAAATTTTGCAGTAGATAATTTAACTGAAGTAAGAACGGCTAAATTCAGAATTAATAAAAATGTTGCTTTAGGATTTAGGGCAAATGTTCATTTAGAGATGAGAAACTGGGCTGCTGCTGAAACTGATGCAAGAAATGCTAGAGCTGGTTATCCTTTAATGGATAAAACAACTTATCAATCTACTGGATTTAATAGTATTACTACTCCTGAATGGATTTGGGGATTTCCTTTCCAACCTGACCAAGCATGGGGATATGCTTCATTATTCTCTCATATTGACATTTTCAGACCTCAAGCTGGATACAAAAACTTCTTTGTGAACGATACATTTGTTGCTCTTTTCTCTGCAACAGATATGAGAAATGTTTTTGTAACACCTTCTCCTCAATTTTCTGCAGCAAAAACTTGGGCAAGAAATGGCGCAAGAAAATTCCAAGATCGCCAGCCTAACGCTGATGGTGACTGGGTAATGATGAGAGCTGCTGAAATGTACCTAATTGAAGCTGAAGCTATGGCTCAACAACCAACAAAAGCTGCACAAGGTGCTGCGTTGTTATATGAACTACAAAAACAACGTGATCCTAATGCTGTTCAATCAGCAAATACAGGTCAAGCTCTTGTGGATGAAATTTTAGTTGAAAGAAGAAAAGAACTTTATGGAGAAATTGGTACTGAATACTTCGACCTTAAGAGATATAACAGACCTATGGTTCGTAATGGTAATCATGCTTTAACACATACATTTACCATTGCTGCTGGTAATAATAGATGGAACTTCCAAATTCCTCAAGCTGAATTTGATAGAAATCCAAATATTAAAGTACAAAATCCTAGATAGTATTTTAGTTAGATAAAATTTGAGGTCGTATTTATTATACGGCCTCTTTTTTTTCTCTTTTTAAAATCTTATATTTGTTAATTATCTGTAAACTAAAACCAAAACTATCAAATATGAAATTTTTATTAAAAGTATCTCTTATAGGATTTTTGCTATTAGCATTATCTTGTACAAAAGAGATAACTCCAGAATTAAAGTTAAGTATAGCATCTGTTGAAATACCAAATGTAGACGGTGTTGTAAAAATTCAAGTAACATCAAATACAGATTGGTCGGTTTCATTACCATCAAACTGGTGCACTGCCACACCAACTAATGGTTCGGGAAACGGTGAGATAACAATTACAGCGACTGATAATAATTCTACAGAAACTAGAACGGCTTCATTATTAGTTACATGTAAAGATCTTAAGAAGGCTGTATCAATAAGTCAAGCTGTAGCGACCTTAAATCTAAGTCAAAATGCTTTAGCTTTTCTAAAAACTGGTGAGACAAAACAGGTAAATATAACATCGAATACTGCTTGGCAATTAGTAGTACCTCAAGGTTATCCTTGGCTAACAATTACTCCGACAAGTGGAAAAGGTAATGGAGTTGTTAACGTAACTGCTACTGCTAATACTGGAATGTCTAGAAGTACAGTCATTTCTGTTAGCTATGCTGGAACACAAAAAACATTTACTGTAGCTCAAGAGAGAGGGGTAAATAATACTCCTACAAAACCTATTCTTTCTTTTCCAACTGAAGGACAAACATCGGTAAATAGATTACCTCTCTTCCAATGGACTCAAAGTACAGATACTGATGGTGATGTAGTAACTTATAAATTAGAGTATTCAACTGATCAAACAAATTGGGTTGCATTGTCAAATACAACAACAAACTCAATCTCTCCAGCATCATCTTTACAACCCTCTACAACTTATTACTGGAAAGTTACATCAAATGATGGTTTCGGAGGCGTTGTTGTTTCAAATATCGGAACATTTACAACAGGAACAAATGTCGCGTACGCCGATGGAGAGTATAAAGTATATCAAACAAATACTTTAGGAATAGCGCCTTGCGAAATAATTGTAATTGGTGATGGGTATGTCGCTAATGATTTTGCTGACGGAGGACTTTTCGACCAAGATGCAAATATGGGAATTGAAGGTTTTTTCAATGTTGAACCATATAAATCTTATCGTAATTATTTTAAAGTATATAAATTGGCGGGTTATTCTGCAGAGAGTGGAGTTACTCAAGCTGATAAAAGTATAACTAAAAATACTTGCTTTAGTAGTTCATTTAACGGAGGATCTTCCTTGTCGGCAAATACTGATAAAGTATTTCTATATGCAAAGAAAATACCTGGAATGACAGATGCAAAACTGAGAACAACCTTAGTAATATTGATATTAAATCAAAATAGATATGCAGGTACTTGTTGGATGTGGTCTGACGGAAAGGCTGTTGCTATTTGCCCTGTAAGTAGGAACTCTAATGTGGGAGCGCATTATGTAGATCTTGTACATCATGAGGCAGGCGGACATGGATGGGCTGGTTTAGCTGATGAATATATTAATAACACAGGGAAGACTATTACAGCTGAAGATAAAAAGGATTTACAGGATTGGTCCGCCTTAGGCTATTATTCTAATGTTGATGTTACAAGCGATTTAACTTTAGTTAAATGGAAACATTTTGTTGGAAAAACTGGCTACAGTAGAGTAGGTGCTTTTGAAGGTGCATATTATTATAGTTTAGGAGCCTGGAGATCGGAGCAAACAAGTTGTATGATTAATAATATTCCTTATTTTAGTGCTCCTTCGAGGGAGGCTGCTGTGAAGAAGATTATGAGAGTTTCCGGAGGTACTTATAACCTTGATAACTTTGTGGCATCAGATATTCAAAAAGCACCGACAGCTGCAGTTTTATCGATGACTAAGAGTTATAATCCTCTAACTTTTGTTCCATTAGCTCCACCTGTTAGAATTAATGTTAGATAAGTAACAGAATATCTATTAGTTTATAATAAAAGAGGCTGCCAAATTTGGCAGCCTCTTTTTGTATTTAGAATCTTAGAAGGATTACTCTTTCTTAGATCTTGCCATTCTTTGATAATCGTCCATAGAGGCAACGATAACCTTTTCGAATTCTCTAGTACCTGTACCTGCTGGAATAAGATGTCCGCAGATAACATTCTCTTTAAGACCTTCAAGGTAATCTTTCTTACCATGGATTGCAGCTTCACTAAGAACTTTTGTTGTCTCTTGGAATGATGCAGCAGACATAAAGCTATTTGTTCTAAGAGCAGCTCTAGTGATACCTTGCAGAATTTGGTTAGATGTGGCAGGCATAGCGTCGCGAGCTTCAACTGGCTTAAGATCTTTACGTTTAAGCGTAGAGTTTTCTTCTCTTAGACGACGTACTGTAACAATTTGACCAGGTTTTAATTCTGTAGAATCTCCACTATCAATAACTACTTTCTTGTCGTAAATTTCGTCATTTTCGTGCATAAACTCCCATTTATCAACAAGTTGTTCTGGTAAAAATCTTGTATCACCTGGATCAACTATTTCAACCTTTCTCATCATTTGTCTAACAATGATTTCGAAGTGTTTGTCGTTGATTTTCACACCTTGTAGACGGTAAACCTCTTGAATCTCATTAACGATGTACTCTTGAACTTTAGTAGGACCTTGGATTGCAAGAATATCTGTTGGAGAGATAGCTCCGTCAGAAAGCGGCATACCAGCTCTTACATAGTCATTCTCTTGAACAAGGATCTGTTTAGACAATGGAACTGAGTAGCGTTTCTCTTCACCAGTCTTAGATCTGATAATGATTTCGCGATTACCACGTTTAATCTTACCCATCTGAACTTCACCGTTGATTTCAGCAACGATTGCAGGATTAGAAGGGTTACGTGCTTCGAATAGTTCGGTTACACGTGGAAGACCACCAGTGATGTCACCAGATTTACCAATAGCTCTAGGGATTTTAACGATAATGTCTCCAGACTTAATCTTTTGACCATTTTCAACCATGATGTGAGCTCCAACAGGTAAGTTGTACTGTTTCAACTCCATCTTGTCTTCCATGATCTTAATGGTAGGGTTACGAGACTTGTCTCTAGACTCAATAACAACTTTCTCTTTGTGCATTGAGTATTCGTCTGCAGCCTCTTCGCGATATGTAACACCTTCGATTAAACTGTCAAACGCAACCTTTCCACCATATTCAGCAATTGTAACTGCGTTATAAGCATCCCATTCACAGATTTTGTCTCCTTTCTTAACGCTATCGCCATCTTTGAAGAATAGTGTAGCACCATAAGGGATATTATGTTGTGAAAGTGAAATACCTGTATTAATGTCGACGATTCTCATTTCAGCTGTACGTCCGATAACAATCTCTTGTTTTTCGCCACCCTCTAACTCTTTTGTAAGAGTCTTAAGTTCGTCGAACTCGAGTCGTCCTTCGTAACGTGAAACAATTTCGTTTTCAGATGCAATACTTGATGCAGTACCACCGACGTGGAATGTACGTAGAGTAAGCTGAGTACCTGGTTCACCGATTGATTGAGCAGCAATAACTCCTACAACCTCTCCTTTTTGAACCATTCTGCCGTTAGATAGGTTTCTACCATAACAACGAGCACAAACACCTTTCTTAGATTCGCAAGTTAGAACGGATCTAATCTCTACATGTTCGATAGGTAATGATTGAATCAACGCAGCAATCTCTTCTGTAATCTCTTCACCAGCTTGGATAATTCTTTCGCCAGTTAATGGGTTATAGATATCGTGCAGAGATGTTCTACCAAGAATTCTATCGTATAGCGATTCTACAATTTCATCTTTATTTTTGATAGCTGTCGCAACAAGTCCTCTTAGAGTTCCGCAATCCTCTTCGTTAATAATAACATCATGAGAAACGTCTACTAGACGACGGGTTAGGTAACCAGCATCGGCTGTTTTAAGAGCCGTATCGGCAAGACCTTTACGAGCACCGTGGGTTGAGATAAAGTACTCAAGAACCGATAGACCCTCTTTAAAGTTAGAAAGAATTGGGTTTTCGATAATCTCTGCACTTGTTGAACCTGACTTTTGAGGTTTCGCCATCAGACCACGCATACCAGAGAGCTGACGAATCTGCTCTTTCGAACCACGGGCACCTGAGTGAAGCATCATATAAACAGGGTTGAATCCTTGTTTGTCAGTTGCAATTCTCTTTTCAACGATGTTTGTTAACTTAGAGTTAGTTGTTGTCCAGATATCAATAATCTGGTTATATCTTTCGTTGTTGGTTATCAAACCGTTATTGTACGAGAACATGATATTCTCAACTTGTTTGTAACCCTCTTCGATTAGACTTTGTTTCTCTTCAGGAATGATAACATCAGCTAAGTTGAAAGATAGACCGCCTTTAAACGCCATCTTATAACCAATCTCTTTAATGTCATCTAGGAATTGAGCAGTTCTTGCAACACCAGAAACTTTAAGAACCATACCAATGATGTCTCTCAATGATTTCTTAGTTAAAACCTCATTGATATATCCTACTTGAGGAGGAACAACTTGGTTGAACAATACTCTACCTACAGTAGTTTTCTTTAATATATAACCTTTGCTCAAATCCATGAAGTCTGCAGGAATACGAACTTCAATCTCTGCGTGCAAAGCAACTCTACCTTCGTTATATCCAATGATAACCTCTTCTGGACCATAGAATTTCATTCCTTCACCTTGAGCACCAGGCCTAGGTTTGGTAATGTAATAAAGTCCAAGCACCATGTCTTGAGAAGGGACAGTAATAGGGGCTCCATTTGCAGGGTTAAGAATGTTGTGTGAACCAAGCATCAAAAGCTGAGCCTCTAGAATAGCAGCATTGCCAAGAGGCAAGTGAACTGCCATCTGGTCACCGTCGAAGTCGGCGTTGAACGCAGTACAAGATAGTGGGTGAAGTTGGATTGCTTTTCCTTCAATAAGCTTAGGTTGGAATGCTTGAATACCAAGACGGTGGAGGGTAGGAGCACGGTTTAACATCACCGGATGACCCTTCATCACATTCTCAAGGATATCCCAAATTACAGGATCCTTTCTATCTACAATCTTCTTAGCAGATTTAACTGTCTTAACAATACCTCTTTCAATTAGTTTTCTAATGATAAATGGTTTGTAAAGTTCTGCTGCCATATCTTTAGGAATACCACACTCGTGCATTTTTAGTTCAGGACCAACGACAATTACCGAACGAGCAGAGTAGTCAACACGCTTACCCAGCAAATTCTGACGGAAACGTCCTTGTTTACCTTTCAAACTGTCTGATAAAGACTTAAGTGTTCTGTTAGCCTCTGTTTTAACAGCATTAGATTTTCTTGAGTTATCGAACAACGAGTCAACAGCCTCTTGAAGCATACGTTTCTCATTTCTTAAGATAACTTCAGGAGCTTTAATCTCGATAAGTCTCTTAAGACGATTGTTACGAATAATAACTCTTCTATATAGATCATTTAGATCGGAAGTAGCGAAGCGACCTCCATCCAAAGGAACTAATGGTCTTAATTCTGGTGGAATTACAGGGATGACTTTTAAAATCATCCATTCTGGTTTATTTACATCTTGAGATTCGCGGAATGCTTCAACAACACTTAGACGTTTTAGCGCTTCAGCCTTACGTTGTTGTGAAGTCTCAGTATTCGTTTTGTGACGAAGCTCATATGAAAGATCATCTAGGTTGATTTTCTCTAACATTTTGTAGATAGCCTCAGCACCCATACCTGCTACAAACTTATTAGGGTCTGTATCATCAAGAAGCTGGTTCTCTCTTGGTAGAGAATCGAGAATATTTAGGTATTCGTCTTCTGTAAGGAAATCAAGAGCCTTGATACCATCTTTAGCTTTGATACCAGGTTGGATTACAATATATCTCTCATAGTAGATAATTGCCTCCAATTTTTTAGAAGGAATTCCTAAAAGGTATCCAATTTTGTTAGGAGTAGAGCGGAAGTACCAGATATGAGCAACAGGAACAGTAAGAGTAATGTGTCCCATTCTCTCACGTCTCACCTTTTTCTCAGTAACTTCTACACCGCAACGGTCACAAATAATACCTCTATATCTTATTCTTTTGTATTTACCGCAATGACATTCGTAATCTTTGTAGGGACCGAAGATGCGTTCGCAGAACAAACCGTCTCTTTCGGGTTTGTATGTACGATAGTTGACGGTTTCGGGTTTGAGAACCTCACCCGAAGATTTTTCTAGAATCTCCTCAGGTGAAGCCAACCCGATTGTTATTTGGTTGAAATTGCTTTTAACCTTAATCTCTTTCTTGAAAGACATATTCTTGTGTTTTCAAATTTACAAATACTGTTTACGAATTAGTCCAGGTTCACGCTGAGTCCTAGACCGCGTAGCTCATGTAGCAATACATTAAGAGATTCTGGAATACCAGGCGTTGGCATTGGATCACCCTTAACGATAGCTTCGTAAGCTCTTGAACGGCCGACTACATCATCGGACTTGATAGTTAGGATCTCTTGAAGAATATTGGCTGCGCCGAATGCTTCTAGAGCCCATACCTCCATCTCTCCAAACCTTTGACCTCCGAACTGAGCTTTACCTCCTAAAGGCTGCTGAGTAATTAGAGAGTAAGGTCCGATAGATCTGGCGTGCATCTTATCATCGACCATGTGTCCTAGTTTTAACATGTAAATAATACCAACAGTTGCAGGCTGGTCGAACTGTTCACCAGTACCACCATCTCTTAAGTAAGTTTTACCATACCTAGGAACTCCAGCTTGATCAGTATAATTGCAAATGTCATCTAGTGACGCTCCGTCGAAAATAGGAGTACTGAACTTTTGTCCAAGTTCTGCACCTGCCCATCCAAGTACTGTTTCGTAAATCTGTCCCAAGTTCATACGAGAAGGCACACCAAGAGGGTTAAGAACGATATCAACTATCGATCCATCTTCCAAGAATGGCATATCCTCATCTCTTACAACTTTGGCAACAATACCTTTATTACCGTGACGACCAGCCATCTTGTCACCTACTCTGATCTTTCTCTTCTTAGCAACATAAACTTTTGCAAGTTGCATGATACCAGATGGAAGCTCATCTCCGATAGTAAGGTTATATTTTATTCTCTTAAGTTCTGCGTCAAGTTCTTTATAAGCGATTAAGTAGTTATTGATAAGCTGCTTAACCATGTTATTAGTATTCTTGTCTGCAGTCCATTTTACAGGGTTGATGTTTTCATAATCAATTTGATTAACTAGATTATAGTTAAAATCAACACCTTTTGATATAATTTCTACTCCGTAAAGGTCAGAGACACCTTGTGATGGTTTACCCTCTAATAGAGTAAGCAATCTTTCAATGAAATCTTCTCTTAAAGTTGTAGCTTTTCTTGTAAAGTTCTCTTCGGCTTGTTGTACTTGATTTTTAGAGACAGTCTTACCTTTTTTACCAGTAGTCTCTTTGGTTACCCTTGAGAAAAGGCGCTTGTCAATAATAGTACCTCTTAATGAAGGAGATGCTTTTAAAGACGCATCTTTAACATCACCTGCTTTATCTCCAAAGATTGCTCTCAAAAGTTTCTCTTCTGGAGAAGGATCACTCTCCCCTTTTGGAGTAATCTTACCAATCAAGATATCACCTGGCTCGATGTTAGCACCAATGCGGATAATACCATTTTCATCAAGATCTTTTGTAGCCTCTTCACTAACGTTAGGTATATCAGATGTTAACTCTTCCATACCACGTTTAGTGTCACGAACCTCCATGATATACTCATCAACATGGATTGAAGTAAAGACATCTTCTCTAAGAAGTCTCTCAGAAAGAACAATCGCATCCTCGAAGTTATAACCTTTCCATGGCATGAACGCCACTTTTAGGTTTCTTCCAAGAGCTAGCTCTCCATTTTGAGTAGCATAACCTTCGGTCATGATTTGACCAGGAATCACTTTATCACCTTTTTTCACAATTGGTTTCAAAGTGATAGATGTATTCTGGTTTGTTTTTCTATATAGAGGAAGTTTGTAAACAGTAATTTCAGGTTCAAAGCTTACAAATCTTTCCGCTTCTGTCATTTCGTATTTGACGTGAATTTCATTAGCATCAACGTAAACAACTTCACCTTTACCTCTTGCATTGATCTGAGTTCTAGAGTCTTTAACAACCGGACCCTCTAGACCAGTACCAACGATTGGAGATTCTGGACGAATAAGTGGAACTGCTTGACGCATCATGTTTGATCCCATCAATGCACGGTTAGCATCGTCATGCTCCAAGAAAGGAATTAAAGACGCAGCTATTGATGCGATTTGGTTAGGAGCAACATCCACTAAGTGTACATCCTCTTTTCCAACAACAGGATAGTCTGCCTCATAACGACATTTGATTCTGTCGTCAGTGATCTCTCCATCCTCGCCAATTTTTACATTAGCTTGAGCAACCATCTTATTCTCTTCCTCTTCTGCACTCATGTAAACATAGCCCTTACCACTCATATCTACCTTGCCATCTTCTACAAGACGATAAGGAGTTTCAATGAACCCAAGGTCATTTATTTTTGCATAAACGCAAAGTGAAGAGATCAGACCGATGTTCGGTCCTTCTGGAGTCTCAATAGGGCAGAGACGACCATAGTGAGTGTAGTGTACGTCACGAACTTCAAAGCCGGCGCGATCTCTAGATAGACCACCAGGTCCCAAAGCAGAAAGACGACGTTTGTGGGTCATCTCAGCAAGAGGGTTAGTTTGGTCCATAAACTGAGAAAGCTGACTGGTACCAAAGAAAGAGTTGATTACCGACGACAATGTTTTAGCATTGATAAGGTCGATAGGAGTGAAGACTTCATTGTCTCTCACATTCATTCTCTCTCTGATAGTTCTAGCCATTCTTGATAAACCAACACTAAATTGGTTTGCAAGTTGCTCACCTACAGTTCTGATACGACGATTACTCAAGTGATCGATATCATCAACGATAGCTTTTGAGTTAATTAGTTGTATCAGATATTTGATAATTTCAATAATATCAGCTTTAGTTAGAACTCTTACATCATTTGATGTTGTAAGGTTTAACTTTCTGTTTAACCTGTAACGGCCAACTTCGCCAAGATCATATCTCTTATCAGAGAAGAACAGCTTGTCGATTACATCTCTAGCTGTAGCTTCATCTGGTGGTTCAGAGTTTCTTAGCTGTCTATATGTATAGAAGACCGCCTCTTTTTCTGAGTTACACTGGTCTTTTTGTAGAGTATTGTGAATGATAGCGTAATCAGAAATATTCGCATCATCTTTATGAACTAGAATAGTACTAACCCCCGACTCGAGAATTAGATCTACGTGATATTCTTCTAATACTGTTTCACGGTCTAGAACGATTTCGTTACGTTCTATGTATACAACTTCTCCAGTATCTTCATCAACGAAGTCTTCGTTCCAAGTCTTAAGAACTCTCGCAGCTAACTTGCTACCAACACATTTTTTTAGACTTGCTTTAGATACTTTTATCTCATTAGCCAATCCGAAGATATCAAGGATATCCTTGTCACTTTCGTAACCGATGGCTCTAAGAAGCGTAGTTACCGGTAATTTTTTCTTTCTATCGATGTATGCATACATCACATTATTGATGTCGGTTGCAAACTCGATCCATGATCCTTTGAAAGGAATTATTCTTGCAGAATATAGTTTTGTTCCGTTGGCGTGAACGCTTTGTCCGAAGAATACGCCAGGTGAACGGTGAAGCTGAGATACTACAATCCTCTCGGAACCATTAACGACAAAAGTTCCTCTAGGAGTCATATAAGGAATAGTTCCTAAATATACATCCTGGATAACTGTGTCAAAATCTTCGTGCTCAGGATCAGTACAGTAGAGTTTCAGCTTTGCTTTTAACGGAACACTGTAAGTTAAACCTCTGTCGAGACACTCCTCGATAGTGTAGCGAGGCGGGTCAATAAAATAGTCAATAAACTCCAGAACGAAGTTATTGCGAGTGTCCGTAATTGGAAATATTTCTTGAAAAACTTTAAAAAGACCTTCGTTTTTACGATTTTCAGGGGTAGTCTCAAGCTGGAAGAAATCTTTGAAAGATTTCAACTGAACTTCTAAGAAATCCGGATAATCAAGAAGGGATTTAGAAGTCGCGAATGTAATCCGCTGATTATTTGTTTTTTGCGACATTGTTTTCGGATTGGTTGAAATTATACTGAAATAACGACAAAAAGGCTTAGAGCCATGAGGGCTCTAAACCTGATATTTTGCCCGATCAACGGGATTTGGAGTTATTTAACTTCAACTTCTCCGCCGGCTTCTTCTAGTTGTGCTTTTACTTGTTCAGCTTCTGCTTTAGAAACTTTTTCTTTGATAGCTTTAGGAGCTGCATCTACTAGATCTTTAGCTTCTTTAAGTCCAAGACCAGTGATTTCTTTCACAACTTTAACGATTTGAAGTTTAGCTTGACCAGCTGATTTAAGGATAACATCGAACTGAGTTTGTTCAACTTCAGCAGCAGCAGTAGCAGCAGCAGGAGCAGCAACAACAGCAGCAGCAGCAGCTGGTTCAATACCGTATTCCTCTTTTAGAATTTTTGCCAATTCTTGTACATCTTTTACAGACAGGTTAACTAGTTCTTCTGCAAATTTTTTGATATCTGCCATGGTTATAAATTTTTTAATTGTTTAATTTTCTTTGGTTATTATTTTTCTGAAAGGGTCTTAACTAGGCCTGCAATTTTACCGCCACCATTTGATTGAAGGGCAGAAATAACATTTTGTGCAGGTGATTGAAGAAGACCGATAATGTCACCGATAAGTTCTTCGCGTGATTTAATAGTTACCAGTGCTTCAAGTTGGTTCTCACCAACATATGCACACTCTTGTACTAGTGCTCCTTTTAGAACTGGTTTACCATATTGCTTGCCAAACTCTTTAATAAGTTTTCCTGGCGCATTAGCAACAGATGTAAACATGATAGCTGAAGGACCTTCAAGTACAGGGAATAGTAGCTCAGAATCAGCAAGTGCTTTTTTCTCAAGAGCTTTACGGAATAGGGTGTTTTTAACAACAACCAACTTAATTTCTTTCTCGTAGCAAGCACGGCGTAACTTTGCTGTATTTTCGGCATTAAGTCCGGAAATATCTGCAATGTAAAAATCAGGTGTCTGCTCTAACTGTGCTGCCAGGATATCAATAATCTGTGTTTTTTCTTCTTTTCTCATAAAAACCAATTTTATTATTCAGCAGCAGTTATAGACTTGCTATCGATATTTATACCAGGACTCATTGTAGAAGAAAGGAAAATACTCTTAACATAAGTACCTTTCAATGCCTGTGGTTTAAGTTTAACAACTGTGTTGATGAACTCAATAGCATTTTCAGCTAATTTTTCCGCAGGGAAAGAAACTTTACCTATAGAAGCATGTACAATACCTTGCTTATCTACTTTAAAGTCAATCTTACCGGCTTTAACTTCGTTAACAGCTTTACCTACTTCCATTGTAACTGTACCAGTTTTTGGATTAGGCATCAGACCACGCGGACCTAGAATACGTCCGATAGCACCAATTTTAGCCATTACTGAAGGTGTACAGATAATAACATCGATATCTGTCCAGCCATTCTTAATTTTTTCTATGTAGTCATCGAGACCTACAAAATCAGCTCCCGCCTCTTTTGCTTCGTTCTCTTTGTCTGGAGTACACAATACTAATACACGGACTGTTTTACCTGTTCCATGCGGAAGAGTCACAACGCCGCGAACCATTTGGTTTGCTTTACGAGGGTCAACTCCTAAACGCATAGCAATGTCTACTGAAGAGTCAAATTTTGTGAAAGAAATCTCTTTCACTAATTTGCATGCTTCAGAAAGCTTGTATTGCTTGGCAGAATCAACCTTGGCGTATACTTCTTTTTGATTTTTTGTCAGCTTACTCATTTGCGCATGTTTTTTTAGTTAACATCAGCGGGAAATTCCCCGGTTACGGTAATACCCATACTACGCGCAGTACCTGCAACCATGCTCATTGCTGATTTTAGAGTAAATGCATTCATATCGGGCATTTTGTCTGCAGCTATCGCACGGATTTGATCCCATGAAACAGATGCTACCTTCTTACGGTTAGGCTCAGCCGATCCGGACTGAATTTTAGCAGCCTCTTTTAACTGAACAGCCACTGGTGGTTGCTTTACGATAAATGTAAATGACTTATCGCTGTAAACAGTGATAATAACAGGTAAAATCTTACCTGCCTTATCTTGGGTGCGAGCGTTAAATTGCTTGCAAAAGTCCATTATGTTTACACCCTTTGAACCTAACGCAGGACCCACAGGCGGAGAGGGATTAGCTGCGCCGCCTTTAATCTGCAATTTAATGAGTGCGGCAACTTCTTTAGCCATAATGTTTGATTATTTATTCTTTTACTACTTGAACAAAGTTTAATTCCAAAAGAGTCTTTCTTCCAAAAATCTTCACCATTACTTTCAACTTCTTCTTGTCTTCGATTATCTCTTCGACAGTTCCGTCGAAACCGTTGAATGGACCATCGGTAACCTTAACGGCCTCACCGACATAAAATGGAGTAATGTTCTCCTCTTCTTTGTCGACTAACTCATCGACAGTTCCAAGAATTCTGTTGACTTCAGACATACGCAAAGGAACAGGTTCTTTATCTTTACCCTGTTTCTCAGTAAGAAATCCCGAAATATGCGGAAGATTTCTAATTATATGCTGAATTTCACCAGTTAGAGCAGCCTCAATAAGAATATAGCCAGGATATACAATTCTCTCCATGCTAACTTTCTTACCGTTTTTGACCTGATAGATCTTTTCGGTAGGAATTAGCACCTGAGAAACGTAATCTTGAAGATTTAGCCTCTTGATTTCGTTTTCAATGTACTCCTTTGCCTTTTTCTCTTTACCACCGGCAGCTCTTACAACATACCATTTTTTGGAAATATCGCTCATAGATCTAGTACAACATGTTGTAAATACTTGTCATTACAGTTTTGAACCCTAAGTCCATAACCAATACGACGGCAGCAAAAATAAGTGAAGCAATCATAACAACGATTGCCGAACCTTGAAGTTGAGCCCAAGTAGGCCAACTTACTTTTTTTACCAGTTCAATGTACGATTCTTGAAGATACAACTTAAACTTGTTCATTTTTGTTAGATTTTCGGATTTGCAAGTGGAAGCTTTTGCGAATCCGGGTTATTAACATCGACTTCGTAACCTTCGATATTGCAGGGGCAGAGCGATTCGAACGCCCATCAACGGTTTTGGAGACCGCTATTCTACCCTTGAACTATGCCCCTAAATAAGTTAGCCACATTGGCTGTGACTAACTTTATTGTTTATCTAAATTAGTCTAGAAGTTCAGTAACCTGACCAGCACCTACTGTACGACCACCTTCACGGATAGCGAAACGAAGGTTAGCGTTGATAGCAACTGGGTAGATAAGTTCTACAGTAATAGTTACGTTATCACCAGGCATTACCATCTCTGTTCCTTCTGGAAGAATGATCTCTCCAGTTACGTCAAGAGTACGGATAAAGAACTGAGGACGATATTTGTTGTGGAAAGGAGTGTGGCGACCACCTTCTTCTTTCTTAAGTACGTAAATCTCAGCTTTGAATTTCTTGTGAGGAGTGATTGTACCAGGTTTAGCGATAACTTGACCACGTTTGATCTCTTTTTTGTCGATACCACGAAGTAGTAGACCTACGTTATCACCAGCTTCACCTCTGTCAAGAATCTTACGGAACATCTCAACACCTGTACAAGTTGATTTCTTAGGCTCTTCACCAAGACCGATAATTTGAACCTCTTCACCAGTTTTGATAACACCAGTTTCGATACGACCTGTAGCTACAGTACCACGACCTGTGATCGAGAATACGTCTTCAACTGGCATAAGGAATGGTTTTTCGTTTTCACGTGGAGGAATTGGAACATAGTTATCAACAGCTGTCATTAGCTCCATAACTTTATCTTCCCATTGTGGGTCACCGTTAAGTGCTCCAAGAGCAGATCCACGGATGATAGGTGTATTGTCACCGTCAAATTTGTAGAAGCTAAGAAGTTCACGAACTTCCATCTCTACTAGGTCGATCATTTCTGGATCGTCCACGATGTCAACTTTATTTAGGAATACAACGATTCTAGGTACGTTTACCTGACGAGCAAGTAGAATGTGCTCGCGAGTTTGAGGCATAGGACCATCAGTAGCAGCAACTACTAGAATAGCACCATCCATTTGAGCAGCACCAGTAACCATGTTCTTAACGTAGTCAGCGTGACCCGGACAGTCTA
>JASDTB010000043.1:1886-3518 GCA_041441455.1 Bacteroidales bacterium | reverse complement strand
GGGTGATCTGCAGGAAATCGCAAAACACACTAAACCACAAGCATTTAGCAAAAAGTAGCGTTTATAGAAATATTTGTTTGTATTCAGGATTAAATGTCCTACTGAATTACCGATTAAGATTTCGGATACGGCGGTTTACGGGGTGGAGATTATTGAGACGATTGCCTAAATTTTTAACAAAACCCAAGCCTAAGCCTTTGTAAGTTATTCTTAGAAAGCCCTTTGGCGCGTCTGGTAATATAAAATTCTCACGAGCCAAAAACAACAAAGCAGTCTGGCGGTCCACCTCTATAGACGGGTAGACTCCCTCATAGTCTAAAGAGAGAGCGTACTCGGCAGAGGGCACAAAATCCTTCCCCTTCTGCTCGCCCTTAGCAAAACAGTCTATCGAATAAATGCGTTTCAAAGCCGCTAAGACATTTTTACTCGGTTCCCGAAAAGTTGTCTGCTCTTGGTCGTCAGAAGATTTTTTTTGCAGTAGCGCAAAATAAAACCCCTCTCCTTTTGTTACACCCGGGAAAAAATGGTAGCCACCAGCTTTTGATTTAAATATACCCGAAAGAGATTCCAACTCAGATTTCATAAATTCCAACTCAGACTTCATAAATTCAGACAAATCGACCACTTTTGCCCCAAGCTCCTCGCAAATCCAACGAACATTGTCATCGTTTTCGTATCGGTTAAATGTGCAAGTCGAATATGCCAAATAGCCGCCTTCGGCAAGCGAAGACCAGACATCCGAGACAATTCGCTGCTGGCGCGACGCACAAAGAGCAACATTATTTACCGACCACTCATTTACAGAATCCCTGTCTTTGCGAAACATCCCTTCACCCGAACAAGGCGCATCCACAAGGATCATGTGGAAAAACCCGTCCAAAGCAGAAAACTTTGAGGCATCCTCCGAAGTCACCATCACATTTGTGTGCCGACCCCACTTCACCATATTCTCAGCCAAGGCCCCTGTTCTACTGCGAATTACCTCATTGCAAATAAGCAGAGACTTATCAGAATTCGGCAGTTTAGATGCATGTACAAATCTTTCTGCATTCGGCAATTGCGATGCATGCGCTAAACTGTCTGCATTCGGCAAATTTTCCTTAGAACCAAGCATTGAGCAGAGGTGGGTCGTCTTTCCTCCAGGGGAAGCGCATAAGTCTAAGACGTTCAGACGTTTGACAGATCGCAAGAGAGAATCAATAATGGGCTGTAAGACAGACAGAAACATTGATGACGGCTCTTGAACATAGTAGAGACCTGCGTGAAAAAGAGGATCATGAGTAAAAGAGGGCCTTCGATTTAGATAAAATCCATCACCACACCATGGAATAGACTCATAACCACCATCTTCCGCATCAATCATCTGTAAAATATCCTCTATTGAATAGCCTGCTTCGAGCAACTTTTTAGTTTTAAATGGGTTCAGACGAATAGCCGTAACAGGGTTAGAGGCAATTGCTTCCGCAATACGTGGGACCAACTCATCACCAGCCGATTCTGCTAAGTACTTAAGAAAGTCCGCTGGCAAATTCTCTGCAAGATTCTGCGCAAGTTCCGCTGGCAAATTCGCAGCAAGATTCTCTCCAAAACTCTCTTGCATATTTTCTCGCAAGTTCTGGGCAAGATTCTCTC
>JASDTB010000043.1:0-1786 GCA_041441455.1 Bacteroidales bacterium | reverse complement strand
TATCTGTTGGTAAGTTGTTCAATTGTTAAATATTATTTCCCTGTTTTTAAAAAGTGGTCGGAGTAGTTTGCGCCCCAGAGGTCGTAACGCTTGTACTGATCAAGAATCTTTTGAGCAAAGAAATGCCAATTGCGACGAGATTTTTGCGACCAATAGACTTCTGCCATAGCACTTAAACGCGGAAAGATCCCATATTCGAGAGCAGAGACATTAGAAAAATATTCAGTCCACATACAACCTTGACCACCAAGCACTAAAGCAGCCTGAGAAACAGTCAAAGAGTCAGGAACAGGTTCAAAATCATATACAGCCTTCAACGGAACCAACCACTGACGATGACACAAAGAGTCCTCCTTCTCCTTCTGCGCAATATTAAAATAACTATGCAACATAGGCGTCATAATAGCCTTATGACCCAGCTTCACGGCCTCAATACCACCCTTCGCATCACGCCAACTCATCACAATCGCACCCTCAACCAAACCATCATCCAACATCTCATCCCAACCAATAAACTCACGCCCACGAGCCTTCACAATATCCGAAATCCGCTTAGCAAAATACTTCTGCAACTCATTCTCATCCTTCAAACCATAACGCTTCATAAACTCCTGAGTAGAAGCAGACTCCTTCCACCACTTCTTCGCACACTCGTCTGCCCCAATATGAATATACTTCGACGGAAAGAGATCCATCAACTCATTGAAGACATCCGACAAAAAGGCAAAAACCTCCTCCGAAGGAGCCAAAACATTATTCTGACGATTATAGATTCCCCAAGTAATAGCAACCTTTTTAGGAATTTCAGGCGTAGTGCTAAATTGAGGATAGGTAGCCAAAATAGCCATAGAGTGGCCAGGAACATCAATCTCTGGAACAACAGTAATATATCGATCAGCAGCATAAGCAACAATCTCCCTTATCTGCTCAAAAGTATAATAACCACCATAACGAGTTGAGTCAACACCAGTGCCAGGGAAGATCCCAATAATAGTCCCATCGCGCCAAGAACCAATTTCGTTCAGACGAGGATGCTTTTTAGACTCAATACGCCATCCCTGATCATCAGTAAGATGCCAATGAAAATAGTTTAATTTATGATAAGCCAGATAATCAATGAATTTCTTAATATAATCAACCGAGTAGATATGACGAGCAACATCGAGATGCATCCCTCGATACCCAAAACGTGGGTAGTCGAACACCTCACTAATAGGAATAAAGACCGCCTCTTCCGATCTCGCCACCCGCAAGTCTTCTTGATTATTTCTCAAATCATTTTGATTATTTCTCAAATCATTTTGATTATTTCTCAAATCATTCTGATTATTTCCCAAATCATTTTGATTATTTCCCAAATCATTTTGCTTATTTCCCAAGTCATTCTGGGCATTAAGATCTTGATGCTTTTCTAGCGAGCGCTTAAAATTCACATACTCACTCCTAAGAGGCAATAGCTGAATCAGAGACTGAATCCCATAAAAGAGACCAGACGGATCGGAACCCTTAATCACAATTTGAAAACCCTCAACAACAAGAGAATAAGCACCCTCTTTTACAGGATACTTACGAACAGCATCCAAACCCGAAGAGTAAAGAACAATCCTCTTACCCCTGATTTTAGACGAATTAGAATCATCAGCAACCCTAAGTTCAAAGCCAAAATGCTTACGCAAATAACCATTCAGAAAATTAGCCGAAGGCAACGCATCCTTACTCTTGATAAGAATAACATCATTAGGCCCCAAAAAGTAATAACCCGTACCCACAGAGAGCTCCACAGGTT
>JASDTB010000042.1:1834-3531 GCA_041441455.1 Bacteroidales bacterium | reverse complement strand
GCACATGGACATACGGCAGCAGAAGTGATTTTCCAAAGAGCCAATGCCGAACTCCCTTTTATGGGCTTAACTGCTTTCAAAGGAAAGAAACCGACTAAACAAGAAACTATTATCGCAAAGAATTATCTAACAGAAGAAGAATTAGCTCTTTTAAATCGCCTCGTTTCCGCTTATTTAGATATTGCAGAAATAAATGCCATACAGCAGAAGCCTATGTATATGAAAGAATGGATTGAGGTGCTTGACGGTTTTATTTCAATGAGCCGGCAAGATGTTTTAACTCATGCCGGTAGAATATCGGCAGAATTAGCGCAAAGAAAAGCTTTGGCTGAGTATGATGCATATAAACAAAAAAGTGATACTGAACTTTCAGAAGTCGAAAAACAATTTATAGCAAGCATTGAGCAAGCTGAGGAAAAACTAAAATTGCTTGGTAAAAAGAATAATAAGAAATCGTAGGAATCTGAAACATTAGCCATAAAAGTCCGCCCAATGCAAATATTCCAATCCCACATAGATACCTACAAATCTCTTTTTCGAGGAAGGGATGATGTTTATGCGGTTCGTTGGGAGAAGGATGGACGAGGCGGATATATGCCTGCCTACAAAGTAGATTGGGACGATTATAATAAACACAAAGCCTCAGGAGGAACATTTGCCAGTTATAAGAAAAAAGAATATCTTCCATTTAATGACACGGCATTAAAAGAGCATTTCTCCGGAAAATTAACAGTCGGGATTTATCCTCTTTTACAAGATAATACTTCGTTTTTCATTGCAGCCGATTTTGACGAGGAAAATTGGCAAGAATCCATACTCAATCTATATGAAGCGTGTCAGGGTGTCGAATTACCTGCATATATAGAGCGTTCACGCTCCGGTAACGGCGGACACTTGTGGTTGTTCTTTGAAGAGAATATCCCTGCTTTCCAAAGTCGGAAAATAATGTTCGAACTGTTGTTGCAATCCGGCATTATATCTAAATTCGAAAAAGAACCGAGTTTTGATAGACTCTTTCCGAATCAGGATATTCACTCAGGAAAAGGTATCGGCAATCTGATTGCTCTTCCTCTGCAAGGCAATTCATTAGCACAAGGCAACTCTTGTTTTATAGAGCCGGATACACTCACTCCGATTGATAATCAGTGGTTTTTTTTAGAAACCGTCAAGAAAATACCAAAACACAAAATGGATTCTCTGCATTTACTGCTATCTGGTAAAACGAAAGAAGTTTTCACTTCAAAATATACTGATTCAAAATCCACCTTTGAGTTAGAGATACTCATAAACAGCGAAATATACCTCAAAAGAATACAACTAAATCAAAAGTTGATTGATTTTCTACGGGATAATCTAAATTTTCTGAACTCAGAATATATTGTCAAGAAGCGGTTGGGAAAAACCGCATACAACATAGAAAAATATTTCAAATTGATAGAAGAAACTCCTGAAGGAATTATTGTTCCTCGTGGATTCGCTTCTTCTCTGGTGAAATTTTGCAATTCAGAAAACATTCCGATCAAAATCATAGACGAGCGATGTCGGCAGGAAGAGATTATCGTAAACTCTAAAATTGACTTACTTCCGCATCAACAAGAAGTATTGGAACGAACAGAAACAAAAGACTTTGGAGTAATTGTTTCTCCTCCCGGTTCAGGGAAGACAATTATCGGCTTAGAATTGATTTCTCAGAAAAA
>JASDTB010000042.1:0-1824 GCA_041441455.1 Bacteroidales bacterium | reverse complement strand
AGCCAACCCTCATTCTCGTTCATCGCAAACAATTATTCGACCAATGGATCGACCGAATACAAAACTTTCTGTCTATTCCTAAAAAACAAATTGGACAAATCGGAAATCAGAAAGATAAAATTGGGAAAGAAGTGACAGTAGCCATGATTCAGTCATTGACCAGAGGCGATCTATCTGAACTAAAAAATCGATTTGGAATGGTGATTGTTGATGAATGTCACCATATACCGGCTAAGTCATTTCGAGAAGTCATAACTCAACTAAATTGCTATTATCTGTACGGCCTAACAGCTACTCCTAAGCGGAAAAATAACGATGAAAAGTTGATCTATGTATATATTGGCAACATCATTTATGAGATGACCCAAAAGGAACTACTGGAGCAACAAAACAGCAAAGCTGAAATCAATATAAAGGAAACAGAGTTATTCGTTCCTTTCGATTACAAAACCGACTACTACGAAACGGTTTCGCAGGTTCTTATATATGACACTGCCCGAAATGGCTTGATTTTAAAGGATATTGACGAGAATATCTCTCGGTTCAAATCCATCCTGATACTGACTGAAAGAAAATCTCATGTAAATATCCTAAACCTTTATTTGAAAGAGAAATACGAGACGATTGCCATTTCGGGGGATGATTCGGAAAGAAGTCGAAAAAGCAAGTTAGAACAGATAGAACAGGGACATTTTCAAATTATTATTTCCACAGGACAATACTTTGGAGAAGGAATTGATATAAATGACTTGGAATGTTTGTTTATCGTTTACCCATTTACTTTTGAAGGGAAGTTAGTGCAATATATCGGAAGAATCCAACGCTCAGGAAAACCTCCGGTGATCTTTGACTATCGAGATTCCAAAATAGATTATTTCGATAAGATGTTCAAACAACGAAACAGATACTACAACAAGCTCCGAAAATGAAGTTATCTCGTTACTTATCCGATATAGAGAAAGATATGGAGTGAATCGTTAACATCAGCTCCGTAATGACTGTTATTTATCAGGGGAAGATTCAGATTCACATCTAAGCAAATAGGTTAATTTAAAATAGTCTGCTGTCATTTTATGAACGGATAAGTTCTCACTTTGCGGGATTTTTAGAAGTTTGATTCTTTGCTGAAGGTTATTTAAATCTTCAAATGAAACCTTGCCTGCTTCGCTTTTAGGTATTAAAAAATCCACACATTTTATCTCTCCTGATAAATCGCCATACACATTAACAAATATTCTCGCATCCAATAATGATTTTCGATGTTTTGCATCGAAGCAAGACCTTACTATCTTATTTATTCCTGTGGTTAACCATTCAGACTTTGGAGTATAGACACTTCGTTTCATGCCAATGAATGGATTTTGAACACTTTTAGGAGTTAACAACACTCTGTTACCCATATTCTTAATTACAAACAGCGAATCTTGCTGAGCATTTACTCCAATAGAGAGTAAGACAATCCCTACTAACAACATTAATCTTTTCATGCATTTATTTTATAAAATCACAATATTGCTAGGATTTACAGAAAAGAACGAGCAAAACATTTCCATTTATTTAGTTCTATCATTGTCTCAAATGATTCAATGCTAGACAAATATAACACTTTTTTTGTCTTCTAGGTGAGATAATTCAATTCACATAAATAATAAAACAGTATACAATCCTGATATCAATTATAAAAAAACACCAATATGTATTTAAATGACAACCTCTCAGACCACACCATCATACATGTCGGGCTTGAGAGGTTGTCTCTATAAATACTATAACAATCCGTTATCTGTTAGGAGTCACCCATTTTTTGGTTTCCGAACAAGTAAT